>JBEKGQ010000200.1:0-9945 GCA_050012715.1 Polyangiaceae bacterium | reverse complement strand
CGCCGCAGCGGACGCCAGCGGCGCGGCGCCGCCGCCGAAGCCGGACCGCGGAGCGGGGCCCCCGTGGGACGGCTCGCCCATCGGCCCCTCTTCGGCCTTGGCGCGCGTGCCGGAGCCGCCCTTGTCGTCGCCCTCGGCGGCTTGCGGGCTCACCGTCTCGCTCTCGTCCGCCGGCGACGCCTTCCGCGCGGTCGCGGTGCACGCGCCACACGCGGTCGCCAGCACGCACACCGCCACCGCCGCGCGCACGGGCGCGCTCAACCCTTCGACCCTGCTCATGGTCTGCTCCTTGGGCGGACGCGCCACGGCGGCGCCCAGCCCGTGTGCCTTCGACGAACGACCCGGAGGATGGATCTCTTCCGGGGCCGGAAAGTTCCCGCGCGGGGGCCTTTGCTATCCTGTCGCCCAGCGACGACGTGAGCGACCCGCCCCCTCTCCTCGGCAAGACCTCGCAGGCGCTGCTCGTCATGCTGGCGGTGCTCGCGATCCCGTACGCGTCGCCTCGCCTGCGGGCGCTCCGCGTCGCGCGGGCGCCGTGGGACCCGGCGGTCGACGTGGAGACGCAGGAAGCGGTGACGCCCCTGCCCACCGCCGCCGCGACCGGCGAGCAGGCGCTCCCGGCCTCGGAGAACACGCCGACCGTGAACAACGCGCTCCCGACGGAGATGGCCGCCACGCTGCCGGACATCGACCCCGAGGTGCGCCCGACGCTGCGCACGGTGGCCATCGAGGACCCGGGCGGGCACACGCTGGACGCGTTCTTCGCGCGCCTCGCCCGCACCGACCGCAAGGAGCCGGGCGCGGTCACGCGCATCCTCCACTACGGCGACTCCACCATCGCGAGCGACTACATCTCGGGCACCGTCCGGCGCCGCATGCAGGCGCGCTTCGGCGATGCGGGGCACGGGTTCATCCTCATCGCAAACCCGTGGGAGTGGTACTTCCACAACGACGTCCTCCACGCCTCCGACGGCGAGTGGAAGGCGAGCCGCCTCGCGGGGCCCGTCGCGCCGGACGGGATGTACGGCCTCGGCGGCGTGTCGTTCACGAGCTACGGCGGCGGCGTGGCGTGGTTCGGCACGTCGACCCGCGGCGACTTCGGCAAGCGCGTGTCGCGCTTCGACCTCTACTACCTCGAGCAGCCCGGCGGCGGGGACGTCGAGATGGAGGTGCGCGGCGCGCCGGCCGAGCGCTTCTCGACCCGCGGGGACGCGAAGGCGTCGCGCATCCACGCCGTCCACGTCGCCGACGGCGAGGCGAAGCTCACCGTGAAGGCGATGGGCGGCGGGCCGGTGCGCCTCTTCGGCGTCGCGCTCGAGCGCGACCAGCCGGGCGTCGTCTACGACGCGCTCGGCTCGCACGCCGCGATGGCCGTCTACTGGCAGCGCCAGGACCCCGCGCACTGGAAGGACCAGCTCGCGCTCCGGGATGCCGCGCTCATCGTCTTCCAGTACGGCACCAACGAGAGCGACCTCTGGAAGCTCGATCGCGACGAGTACGAGAAGGCGCTGGCGGGCCTCATCGACGAGCTGAAGGAGGCCTCCGGCGGCGCGTCGATCCTCGTGGTCGCGCCGCTCGATCGCGCGCACGACAAGGACGGACGCCTCGCCACGAAGCCGGTCATCCTCGATCTCGTCGCGATCCAGAAGCGGGTCGCGCTCGCGCACGGCGCGGCCTTCTGGAACACCTTCGAGGCGATGGGCGGCGAAGGCTCGATGGCGCGCTGGGTGAAGGCCAAACCGCAGCTCGGCGGGGGCGACCTCACGCACCCGACGCCCCTCGGCGCCGAGGTGCTCGGGGACATGCTGAGCGACGCGCTCATCGCCGCGTACCAGCGGCGGTGAGCCTCACCGCGCGCCCCACGTCTGCGGGGGCGGCGTGGGCGGGGCGCTCGTCGGCGGGAGGCCACGCACCGCGCGCCACTCGTCGTACGCATGCATGAGGTCCCCGGCGAAGGACGTCGCCACCTCGGCGTAGCCGCGGCGCGTGAGGTGCACGTGGTCGCCCTGCGCGCGCTGGTCGTGCTCCGACGCCCACGCCGCGATGCTCCCGGGGCCGCCCATCGCCTCCTGCTGGTCGTAGAACGCGCAGCCCGCGGCCTCGGCGACCTTGCGCTGCACCGCGATGATCTCCGCGAGCCGCGGGAGCGAGCGCCAGTCGGCCCCTCCGTTTGCGCCCTTCGTGTGCTGCGCGAGGTCCGGCGGGCCGAGGAGCAGGCACGACGCGGTGGGCGTCGCGCGCGCGATGCGCCCGAGAAAGTCCACGATGCGGCGCTCGTACTCCGCGTCGGCGAGGGCCGGCTCGAGCGCCTCGTTCGTCCCGTAGGCGACGACCACGAGGTCCGGCGCGGCGTGGCGGAGCTGCTCGGCGAAGTGCGCCTCGTTCCAGCGCAGCGGCGTGTAGACCTGCGCGCCGTTGATGCCGAGCGCGTCGACCACGACGCCGGCCTCGGGGCGGTCGAGCGTCATCCCGAAGACGCGCACCTCGCCGTCGCCGACCGGGTGGAGCTCGATCTGGTGCGGGGCGTCCGCCACGTCGAACGCGAAGAAGCCCGACCCCGCCACCGGCGCGCGCGTCGCGACGCGGCCCGCCTTGGTGCCGTCGATGAGCACGTCGAAGCTGCCGCCCGCCGGGTCCTTCGCGTAGTCGAGCTCGATGCGCGACGACCGCGCGAGCACGTCGGTCCAGGCGCGCCCGCCGCCCTTCGCCGACGCGATGCCGACGCCGAGGAGGCCGAAGCTGCCGTCGATGCCGCGGAAGCTCTTCGTGTCCTTCAGGTACCAGACGCGGGTCGGCTCGAACTCCTTCGTCATCCCGCCGCGGATGCCGTCCTGCACGTAGCTCTTCCAGGGCTTGCCCACCGACACGAAGCCTCGACCGCCGTCGCCGAACCGGCCCTGGAGCGTCTTGCGGAACACGGCGACCCCGAGGTCGCTCGCGGTGTGCGAGTCGCCGTACTGCAGGATGTGGACGTCGCCGTGGGCGTGGCCGTCGTCGAGGTTCGCGAGCGCCTCGAAGAGGTGCGCCAGCTTGTTCGGCGCCGCGAGATGGCCGACGGGAGCGGTCGACCGCGGCGGCTCGGCGCCCATCGCGGCCGCCGGCGTCGCGCTCGCCGCGATCGGAGGCTGCGCGTCGGCGGCCCCCTCCGAGACAGGGCTCGCGTGCGCGACGCGCGGCGCGGCGACCACGTCGGGCGGCGGGGCCGTCGCCGGCCGCACCGCCGAGTGCCCCTCGCCGCACCCGATGGCGAGGGCGACGAGGCCGAGGATGGAGCGCGACCGCACGACAGGGCGATCGTGGCACGCCGCCGAGAGGGGACGCAAATCGCCCGTGGGCCCCCCGCCCGCCGCGGTAGCGTGGGCCGCGTGGTCGACCTCGGCCCCCGCGCGCGCGTGGTCTTCGCGGCTTGCTGGCTCGCGGGCCAGGCGGCGCTCGTCCTCACCGCCGGCGCGCGCGACGACCACGTCTTCGGGTTCCGCATGTTCCCCGAGGCCTCGACGCTGGAGATCCGGCTCTCGCGCGACGTCGGCGGGCAGAACGTGGACGCGCCGCTCGGCGAGTGGAGCGCGCGCGACGCCCAGGGCCAGCTCCGTCACTTCTCGTGGCACGACCGCGTGCGGGACCCCATCCTCGCGTCCCTCGACGCGCGCGTCTTCGCCTCGTACGGCATAGGCACGCAGCTCGCGCGCCTGCAGCGCGCGCTCGACGACGTGGCGGACCACATCCCGGAGGATGGGGAGACGACGCGCCTCCGCGCGGACGTCGTCGTCCGCAAGAACGGCGGGGCACCGGTCGAGCAGACCCTCGCGAGCCATACGCGGGCGGTCCCCCCGTGACGCCGTCCCTCGTGCAGCGATGGCGCGACGAGACCGGCGACGTCTTCGTCCTCGGCGCGGTGCGCGTCGCCCTCGGCGCGCTGCTCCTCGCGAACGCCGTCCGCGCCGCCGGCGAGCTCCGCCACGGCTACTTCGGCGACGTCTTCCACTGGCCGATCCTCCCCGAATCGCTCGTCGCCTCGCGCCCCGTCTACGTCGTCCTCGTCGGCCTGCAGCTCGGCCTCGGCGTCCTCGTCGTCATCGGCCTCCGCGCGCGCGAGGCCCTCCTCGCGAGCGCCCTCCTCGGCACCTACGTGCTCCTCTGCGATCGCCTCGAGTACCACCACAACCGCTGGGCGCTCTTCTGCTACGCGCTGCTCCTCGCCTTCGCGCCGTGCGACCGGAGCTTCCGCGTGGGTCCGGTCACCGGCGGCACGGTCGGCCCGCTCTGGGCGGTGCGCCTCGCGCAGCTCCAGGTCTCCCTCGTCTACCTCGCCTCGGGCGGCTCGAAGCTCCTCGATCCGGACTGGCGCAGCGGGCGCGTCCTGGCGGAACGCTTCCACCTCTACGCCCAGGCCAACGAGGTGAGCGGCGCCCTCGCGTGGCTGCTCGAGCTCGGGATGCGCCCCGCCGTCGCCGGCGCCCTCGCCGCGGCCGCGATCGCGACGGAGCTCTTCCTCGCCTTCGGGCTCTGGTCGCGGCGGACCCGCGGGCTCGCGCTCGTCTGGGGCGTGGGCTTCCACCTCGCCATCGAGGCGACGAGCCGCGTCGAGGGCTTCACGTGGCTGACGCTCGCGATGTACGGGCTCTTCGTCGCCCCTGGCGGGCGCATCCAGGGATGGCTCGCGAAGCTCGCGTCGGCCTTCACGCGACGCACCAAAGCACCGTAGTTCGGCTAGCATCCCGCGCTCTCGATGCGGCGCGGACCTCTCCTGTCGTCCCTGGTCGCCTCGCTCGTCGCCGGAGCCGCGACCTTCGCGCCGGACGCGCTCGCCTACCGCCCCTTCGACGGCACCGACGCCGACGTCGCCGAGACCGGCAACTTCGAGCTCGAGCTCGGCCCCGTGCACTACTACGCGCAGGCGGACCGCCACTACCTCATCGCCCCCGCGACCGTCCTCAACCTCGGCTTTCTGCCGCGGTGGGAGCTCGTCGTCGACTTCCAGAACTTCGTCGGCATCGACACGCCGTCCGGCCAGCCGCGCGACCAGCTCCTCGACACCGATATCCTCACGAAGGTCGTCCTCGTGCCCGGCGTCCTCCAGGAGAGAGGCTCGCACCCCAGCGTGGCGCTCGAGCTCGGGCCGCTCCTCCCGATGGTCAACGGCGTGGAGTCCTTCGGCGCGTCGGCGGACCTCATCGTGTCGCAGCGGTGGAGCGACTTCACGATCCACTCGAACAGCTGGTTCGAGCTCACGCGCGGCGATCTCCACCTCGACTGGTTCGAGGGCGTCATCCTCGAGGGCGCCTACGAGCGGCCGGCACGCCCGGTGGCCGAGCTCTTCGTGGAGCACGAGTTCGTCGCCAACCTGACCACCTGGTCCGCCCTCATCGGCGGCATCTGGCGCGCGAGCGACGCCGTGGACCTCGACGTGGGCCTCCGCGAGGCGAACGTCGGCGGCGATCGGGCCACCGAGGTGCGCCTCGGGCTGACGTGGCGCCTGGGCCTGTGGGAGCCGTCGGAGAAGGCCGGCCACGCCCGCGGCGGGACGACGCAGGTCGCCCTTCATCGGTGACCGTGACGGAGCCGCCGGCGCCTCGCCGCGCCGGCGCCCGCGTCATGACCCGGGGCGATGCCACTCCGCGCGCTGCACCACCGGGAGCTGCAGGGCGCGCTCGCGCTCGAGGTCGAGGTTGCCCACGTGGAGCGAGATGGGCGCCTGGACCCACTTGTAGATCGACGCCGTGAAGAGCCGCACGAAGCGCTCCACCCAGTCGTCGATCCGCTCCGTCGGGTGCTCGGGGAACATCGAGCGCACCGCGCGCGCGACCTCGTCGGGCGCCATCTTCTCGCCCGCGAAGAGCGCGAAGCACGCGTCGAGCACCGGGAACGGCATGAGCTCCCGCTCGTCCTCCTGGTCGTCGGCCAGCTCGGCGCTCGCTGGCTTCAGCAGCGTGAGGCGGATGCCCTCGGCCTGCGTCTTCTCGTAGAGCCAGTCGATGAGGTAGTTGACGACGGTCTTCGGCACGTTGGCAATCACGCTGAGCGCGCCCTCGCCGTCGCCCCCGATCGTCACGTAGCCGACCGCCTTCTCGCTCATGTTGCTCGTCTGGAGGAAGAGCCCCCCCGCGGCGTTGGCCCACGTCCACATGCGCTCGGCGCGGACGCGAGCCTGCACGTTCTGCCGCGCGAGCGAGGTGAGCGCCTCGCCGGGCTGGAGCATCTTCTCGACCGCGGCGAGCTCGCGCTCGAACGCGTCGTCGATGGACACGACGGCGAACGGCGTGTCGAAGTCGCGCGCGGTGGCCTCGGCGGCGGCGCGCGTCTCGGCCGACGAGTAGCGCGAGGGCAGGAAGAACCCGCGGAGCAGCTCCCGCGCCTTCGCCCGGCGTCCCTCCTCCGGCAGGGCCGCCCATCGCAGGTCGATCCAGCGGCGCGCGATGGCGAGGACGATGAGGCTGTCGCGGCCGCCGGAGAGCGCGACGCCGATGGTCTTGAAGCACGCGTTCTTCTCGAAGTAGTCGCCGACCCCCAGGGCCAGCGCGTCGAGGAGCTCCTCGCAGAAGAGGTCGCGCGGCGCGCGCGGCGGGCGGTGCCCGTCGACCGGGAGAAAGAAGCTGCGGTTGGGCGGCGCCGCGAAGACGAGCGGCGTTCGCGCCGACGTGAACGCGGTCGGCGCGTCGACCGGCACCCGCGTCGGCTTCGGGCCGAGCTGCGCGGCGGCGGCGAAGGCGGCCTGGTCCTCGCGCCACGTCGTGTTCTCGGTGCGGAGGCGCCGCGTGCGGTCGAGGTCGACCGTCACCGCGGGGACCCCCTCGCGGAAGCGCGGCGCCTCGAACACGACGCGCCCGTTCTGCGCCACGAAGCCTCCGCCGTCGAAGACGAGACCGTCGTTCGCGCCGACGAGGTTCGTGTACGCGAGCGTCACCTGGCAGTCGGCGGCGCGGGTCGCGAGCATCTCGCGGCGCGTCTCCGCGATGCCCACCCGGAACGGCGACGCGCTGACGTTCACGACGAGCTCCGCCCCCGCGTAGGAGCGGCGGCGCATCGGCCCGTCCGGGGACCAGCCGTCCTCGCAGACCTCGAGCGCGACGGTGGCGAAGTCGAGGTCGAAGAGGAGGTCGCCGAAGGGCACGCCGTCGAGCACGTCGTAGAGGCCCGCCGCGCCGCGGGCGAGGGTGCGCGCCTCATAGAAGACGTTGTAGAGCGGCAGCTTCTCCTTCGGGACGAGCCCCCACACCCGCCCCGCGTGCACGAACGCCGCGACGTTGTAGAGGTGCGCCCCGCGCGCGACGACGAGCCCGAGCACGCTCGCGCCCCCGAGGGGCGCCGTCTCGCGCGCGAAGCGGCGGAGCTCGGACCACTGAGCGTCGACGAACGCGCGCCACTGCACGAGGTCCTCCGGCGGGTAGCCGCCGATGAGCTGCTCCGGGAAGACGACGACCGTCGCCCCGTCGGCCGACGCCGCCCGCGCGGACGCGATGGCGCGATCGACGTTCGAGCGGCACGCGCCGACCGTCGTGTTCACGCTGGCGAGGGCGATGCGGACGAGCCTCATGCGGGGACCATAGGGTCGAAGTACGTTATACGCCTCCGGGGTGGCGCATAGCGGGCTCGCCTAGGGGAACGACTCGAACAGCCCCCGGAGGTCGGTCGCGTTCTTCGCGTCGCCGAGGTCGGGCCCGACCCCGAAGATCTCCTGCAGCGACAGCAGCGTCGACGACGCGGTCAGCATCGCCGTCCCCGCGAAGCCGGCCTTCGCCTTCGGCGACAGCGCGATGAAGCCGATGGGTACGTAGGCGGTGGACGCGAAGTCCCACGCGATGAAGACCGCGCCGGAGGTCGTGTACGCCTTGGACGCGAGGATGGGCGGGACCGCGGTCGAGAGCCAGGTGTCGCCCTGCTGCACGGGGTCGCCGCCGTTGCACACGTCGTGCATGTCGTCGCAGTCGTCGGGGACGATGAACGCGTACTGCGGGACGGCGTCCTTCGCGATGTCGGTCGCGAGCTGCGTGTACGGGAAGACGTGCTCGACGCAGCGCTTGGCGTTCGCGGCCGGGGGCGTGCCGACGACGTCGTCGAAGAAGACGAAGGGCACGTTGTACGTACGCATCGGCGGCACGTCCGCGATAGGGCAGACGCCCGCGGTCGCGCCCTCGACGTAGGCCTTCCACGTCACGCCGGCCGCCTCGAGCTGGTCGACGAGGTGGCCGGTCGAGGCCGTGTGATTCACGGTGGGGAGGCCGTTCGTCACGAAGCCGAAGTCCTGCCCCGCCTCGAGCCACACGACGTTGGGCTCCGACTGGAGGATCATGGGCGGCGCGGCGTAGTAGCTCTCGCAGTGCGCCCCGGCGGGGAGGAGCTTGCCGTTGATGTAGGGCGCCGACTTGCTCCCGGCGACGTCGCTCCACGGCTCGCTCGACATCAGGATGAAGAAGACGGTCTTGATCGCGGGAGGAGGAGGCGCGGCTTCGACGGCGACGTCCGGCGCGACGTCCGACTCATCGACGACGGCGGCGTCGGTGGGGCGCCTTCCCGCATCCGTGGCGACGGCCGGCTCGCCGGACGGGACGACCGCCCACTTGTCGCCGTCCCACCACTCGCGGTAGCCGTCGCCGACGCCGCACGCGGTGACGGCGGCGAGCGTCCCCAGGCCGAGGCCCCGCCGGCGCATGCCGCTAAGCGTGCCCTGCCTGCAGCCTGCACGCAACGAGCGCCGCGTCTCCAATTTCCTCACAAGGTCCCCGGCCGCCGCCGAGAGTCCGGCGCCGGACTGCGGCGGTCTCGGGTGGTGCGTGACGGCGATGTGACGGGGTATCCTCGGGGGGATGCCCTCCGTCGAATGCCACCACTGCGGCGCCCCGATGCAGCCGGACGCCGACGGTCGACTCTTCAGCTGCGGCTTTTGCGGGACGAAGACCCAGGTCGGGATCGCCGCCGACCAGATCGCGCACGGCATGGCGCTCGACATGTCCAACGTCGAGCACTTCCTCGGTCAGCTCGCGCGGCAGCTCCAGCAAGCGATCCCGCAGCAGGTGCGCGTCGAGGGCAGCGGCGCGCACGTCGCCGGCATGGAGGTGAACCTCGATCCGGACATGTTTGTCCTCCGCCACGAGGGTGGCCACGTCGTCGCCCAGTACAAGAAGCTCGTGCGGGGGATCGCGCTGAAGACGAGGGACCTGCCGCTCGACGAGTGGGTCGGCAAGCTGGGGGAGGCGCTCGCGCGGCACGCCAACGCGAACGCGCAGGTGGGGGCGCTCGCGGCGCAGCTGGGGGGACGGCGCTAGCGGGGAACGGGCGCGGACGCGGACGCGGACGCCGGCGCGGGCGCGGGCGCGGACGCAGGCGCGGACGCGGACGCGGGCGTCACCAGAGCCGTCACGTTCGGCACGAGCGTGATCTCGATGCGCCGGTTCTTCGCCATGCCATCGGGCGTCCCGTTCGGCGCGACCGGGTCGTACGGCCCGTAGCCGGCGGCGGACAGCGTCGCCGGATCCACGCCCTCCGACGTCAGCAGCTTCACGACCGCGATGGCCCGCGCCGTCGACAGCTCCCAGTTCGTCGGGAAGAGCTTCTTCTTCTCGGTCGTGATCGGCTGCACGTCGGTATGGCCCGCCACCTGGAACCGCTTCGCGCCCACCCCGCGCAGCGTGGCCGCGATCTCCGCCAGCGCCGTCTTGCCCGCGGGCTTCACCTCCGCCTCGCCGGTGTCGAAGAGCACGTCGTTGTGGAGCTGCAGGACGACCCGGCCGTGGCGCGTCGTCACCTTCAGGTGGCCCGCGTCGATCATCCGCTTGAACTTCGTCTGCAGGTCGTCGAGCGTCTTCGCGCGGTCCTGCGCCTCCGCGAGCTGGGCCTTCTGCTCGTCGGTCATCGCCTGCGATTGCGCCGCCGTGACCAGCGACTGCGCTGACGCGACCTGCGTCTTCAGCTGCGCGATCTGCGACTCGTCCTGCGCGAGCTGGCCCT
>JBEKGQ010000199.1:0-9971 GCA_050012715.1 Polyangiaceae bacterium | reverse complement strand
TGGGGGACCGCAGCTTGTAGCCGGCCCCCCGGAGCGTCTCGAGCGGCAGCGCGTCGCCGAGCTTCGCGCGCAGCCGGCGGACGTGAATGTCCACCGTGCGCGCCCCGCCCTCGTAGCGGCTGCCCCAGACGCGCGCGAGGAGCGCCTCGCGCGTGAACACGCGACCGCGGTTGGCGGCCAGGAAGGCGAGCAGCGAGAACTCCTTCGCGGTGAGCGTGACCCGGCGCCCGTCGGAGCTCACCTCGTGCGCGGCGCGGTCGACGACGATGGAGCCGATCTTCAGCCGCTCCTCGGTCGCGAACTCGCTCTTCCGCCACTCGAGGGCGCGGATGCGCGCGTAGATCTCCGACGGGACGCAGGGCACGACGATGAAGTCGTCGAACCCGCTGCCCGGATCGAAGCCGGTGATCTGCCGCGGCGGCAACGCGATCAGCGTGGGCGTCTCGGTGAGCTCGCTGACCTTGCGCGCGGCGCGGAGCGCGGCCGAGGCGAGGTCGGGGCGCTCGCCGGCCTCGAAGACCATCGCCCGCACGCCGCCGGCGCGCGCGTGCTCGGCGACGCCGGCGAAGTCGTCCCACAGGTCCTGCGTCCGGACCTCGGCGCCGAGCTGGCGCAGCATCGCCGCCGCGCCGTCCGCGCTCTCGAGCTGCGGAGCGTGCCCCACCACGAGCACGAACGAGCCACCCCTCCCCAGCGTGCCCGGCGTACCGCTCAACCGACCCTCGTGCCTCCCACCGTGATGGACGAGATCTTCATCGTCGGACACCCCACGCCGACCGGCACGCTCTGCCCGTCCTTGCCGCACGTCCAGATGCCGTCGCTCACCTCGACGTCGTTGCCCAGCATGGTCACCTTGCGGAGCACCTCGGGGCCGTTGCCGATGAGGTTCACGCCCTTCAGCGGCGCCGTCAGCTTTCCGTCCTCCACGAGGTAGCTCTCGGTCAGCGAGAAGACGAAATCGCCGTTGGCGATGTCGACCTGGCCGCCGCCGAAGCGCCTGGCGTAGACGCCGCGCTTGACGGTCTTCAGGATCTCCGCCGGATCGCTCTCGCCCGCGAGGAGGATCGTGTTCGTCATGCGCGGCATCGGCGCGCAGGCGAAGCTCTCGCGGCGTCCGTTGCCGCTCGGGCGCAGCTTGTAGTGCTTGGCGCTCAGGCGGTCGTGCATGTAGCCGACGAGCTTGCCCTTCTCGATGAGGACGGTGCTGCGCGGCTCGTTGCCCTCGTCGTCGACGTTGATGGTCCCGCGGCTCTGGAGGAGCGTCGCGTCGTCGACCACCGTGCACACGTCGCTCGCCACCGGCTCGCCGATCTTGCCGGAGTAGTTGCTCGTCCCCTTGCGGTTGAAATCGGCCTCCAGGCCGTGGCCCACCGCCTCGTGCAGGAGGATGCCGCTGTCGCCCGGGGCGAGGACGACCTCCATCTGCCCCGCGGGCGCCTCCTGCGCGTCGAGCATGAGGATGGCCTGCCGCGCCGCCTCCCGGGCGTGCCACTCGGGGCTCTTGCCCTCGAAGTAGCCGAGGCTCGTGCGCCCGCCGCCTCCGCTGGACCCCTCCTGGCGCTTGCCGTCTCGCTCGGCGATGACGCGCACCCCGAACCGGACGAGCGGCTGGGTGTCGTGGGCCATCGTGCCGTCGCTGGTCACGACGAGGATCTCGCGCACCTCCTCGGCCAGGCTCGCCTCCACCTTCACGACATGCGGGTCGAACGCATGCCCGGCCGCCGCCGCTCGCTCGAGCAGCGCGCGCTTCTCGAGGCCCGGCACGTCGAGCGTCACTTTCTCGAGCTCGTACCGGCGAGGGAGCTCGATCGCCTGAGCCACCACCGGGGCCCCCGCCGTCCCTCCGCTCGCGATCTGCGCCGCCGTGTCGGCGGCTCGACGCATCGCGTCCCAGTCGAGCCGCTCGACGTACGCGTACCCCGTCGCGTCGCCCTTCTGGACCCGGACCCCCAGCCCCATGGAGACGCCGCGCGAGGCGCTCTTGAGGATGCCCTCGTCGAAGACCAGGCCGCCGGCGGCGCGGTACTCGAAGAAGAGGTCGGCGTAGTCCCCCCCTCGGGCCAGCGCGACCGCGAGGAGCTTCTCGGCGATGGCGGCGTCCACGGCGGCTGAGCCGCCGGGGCCGAAGGGAGCGCGATAGAGGGCGGACTGGGTGGCCATACGTTGGGGGGAACGTACGTGCGGATGTGGGGGGCGTCCACGTCAGCCGTCCGAGCCCCCGCGTCGCGCGGACACCTACATCGGACCGCAGACTCACGTACCAGCGCGAAGTATGCAGCCGCGCTAAAACAGAGGTATTCTTTTGTTGGTACCCGCCGGCACGCCCCCGAACCGCCCCTTCTTGACTATCCTCACGCTTCCCTACGGGTCAGCCCTTCCCCGGGATGTCCGATGGGAATCCATCCGTGCGACGGGCGAGCGCCCCTTGCGATTCACTTCGTAGCACCCCGCACCCCGAGCCCGAGGAGCATCCCGAGTCGTGGCGATCGACCGCGAAAAGGTACTCGCCGCCGCCCAGAAGTACGTCGAGAAGAAGAAGTACGACAAGGCGGTCATCGAGTACCAAAAGGTCATCCAGGAGGATCCGAACGACGCACGGACCCTGCTGAAGGTCGGCGACCTCCAGTCGAAGATGGAGGCGTACGCCGACGCCGTCGGCACGTACGAGCGGGTCGGGAAGTTCTACTCGAGCCAGGGCTTCGCCCTGAAGGCGATCGCGGTCTACAAGCAGATCCGCGAGATCATCGCGAAGCACGTTCCGCAGCTCGAGGACAAATACGCCCACATCACCCCGAAGCTCGCCGAGCTCTATCAGCAGCTCGGGCTGACGAGCGACGCGCTCGCCGCGCTCGACGAGGTGGCGACGCGCTTCCAGCGGCAGAACCGCGATCCCGAGGCCATCGACGTCTTCCGCAAGATCGTCGACCTCGATCCGACGAACCCGCTGCCGCACCTGCGCCTCGCCGAGGCGCTGTCGCGAGCGAAGGACTCCGAGGGCGCGGTGGCGCAGTTCGCGATCGCGTCGGCGCAGCTCGTGAAGCTCGGTCGGCGCGACGACGCGCTGAAGGTCACCGAGCGGCTGCTGCACCACAAGTCGGACCCGGCGCACGCGCGCATCGCGGCGGAGCTCTATCTCGCGCGCAACCAGCCGAACGACGGCCTCCAGGCCCTCAGCAAGCTGCAGATCTGCTTCCAGGCCAACCCGCGCGACCTCGACACGCTGAGCCTCCTCTCGAAGGCGTTCAACGTCATCGGGCAGGCCGCCAAGGGCATCGAGGTCCAGAAGGAGATGGCGCGCATCGCGCGCGACAGCGGCAAGGCGGAGCTGTTCCACGAGATCCTGACGCGGCTGCAGAAGCTCGCCCCGAGCGACGAGCAGGTGAGGCAGCTCGCGGCCGGCTCGATGGCACCCCCGGCGATGCTCTCGTCGCGGCCGCCCGATCCGCTGCCCCGCGCCACCGCGCGCCTGCACGAGTCCATCCCGGACCGGCGCGAGGTCGAGAGCCGCGACGTCCCGCCCGCGGAGGAGGAAGAGGACGCCTCGTACGAGGACGTCGGCGACGGCGACTTCGAGAACGAAGAGCAGCCGCTGGAGCTCTCGCGGAGGAGCCGCCACCCGTCGCCCGACGGGGAGGTCGTCGTCGAGAGCAGCATCGAGGTCGTCGAAGAGGTCGGCGAGCCGATGTCGGCCGGGACGAGCGAGCAGACCGCGCGCATCCTGGCCGACGCGGCGGCGTTCCGGCGCGCGCACTTCGACGCCAAGGCGATCGAGACGCTGCGCATCGGGCTCGAGGTCGCCCCGCGCTCGATCGAGGTGCACGAGATGCTCCGCGACGTCCTGATGGAGACGGGACGCTCGGACGAGGCGGTGTCGGTGATGCTCACCCTCGCGGGGTTGCAGATCGACAGCCTCGACGGCGAGGCGGCTGCGCACACGCTGCAGGACTTGCTGGGGCTCGACCCGCAGAACGAGCGCGCCACCGAGATGCTGCGCGAGCTCGGCTACGAGCTCGTCGAGGAGCCGGTCTCGCCGTCGGAGGCGACGCGGCTCCCGCCGATGCGCCCCGAGTACCAGAGCACCTCGAGCTACGATCCCGAGGCGCCGCTGCCCTCGTACGACCTCGAGGAGATCGGCCCCGAGGACGTGGCGCTCCGCTCCTACTCCGAGCCGAGCATGCGGACCGCGCCCGCGGTGGGGCCGATGATCCGCGGCGGGATCGACGACATCGACGATCCGTTCGGCGCGGAGGCGCCGCTTCCGAGCTTCCCGCTCGATCCGCCGCCGGAGAGCGAGGCCGCGTTCGAGCTCGTCGGGGGCCGCCTCGACCGGACGGACGCGTACGCCTCGCAGCCGGACCACGAGGAGATCCAGGACCTCCCGCCGAAGGCGGCGACGCCGGAGCTCGAGTCGGCGCTCGAGGAGGCGGAGTTCTTCGCGACGCGCGGCCTCTACGACGACGCGCGGACGATCCTCGAGGAGCAGCTCGCGCGCCTGCCGAACCACCCGCTCCTCGTCGAGCGGCTGGCCGAGCTCGACGTGCAGGAGCGCGGCACGCCGGGAGGGTCGGGCACGCGGCCCTCGCCCGCGGCGGCCGCGCAGGTCGAGGACCGCTCGTTCGACATCGCCGAGTCGCTGGGGGCGCTCGACGGCGGCGACCGCGTGAGCAACGTCGGACCGCCGAGCTTCCGCCGCGCCGGCGAGCAGGTCGACGTCGAGGAGGTCTTCGCGAAGTTCAAGGAGGGGGTCGCCAAGCAGATCGGGGTCGACGACGCGCAGAGTCACTACGACCTCGGCGTCGCTTACAAGGAGATGGGGCTCATCGACGACGCCATCCGCGAGTTCGACACCGCGGCCCGCGATCCGAAGCGCACGTGCATCTGCCAGTCGATGATCGGCACGATCCAGCTCGAGCGCGGCAACCTCAACGAGGCCATCGACGCCTTCATCCGCGGCCTCCAGGCGCCCGATCGCACGCGCGAGCAGGAGGCGGCCCTCTGCTACGAGATCGGCGCGGCCTACGAGGTGAAGCGGATGTCCAAGCAGGCGCTCGAGCACTTCCAGCGCTCCGCGCGGCTCGTGCCGACGTTCCGGGACGTGCAGGAGCGGATCCGTCGCCTCTCGAAGGTGGAGCCGAAACAGGCCCCCCGCGCGGTGGCGGTCGGCGCGGACGACGAGTTCGACCGGGCGTTCGACGACATCCTCGGAGGCGGAAAACTCCCTTAGCTCCCATCGGTTTTCCCCTGGGTCGCCCGCGATCCAATTGAAAGGGTGGCGCCCGTCGGTCACGATGGACGGGAAAGGGAGCCCACCATGCGTGCTCTTTTCGTCGCGGTCCCCGCGGTGCTCGTCGTGGCGATGGTCGCGTTCGCGTGCGGCAACTCGGGCAACGGCTCGAAGTTCGGTAGCGGCGGCTCCTCCGGCGGGGCGAGCGGCGGCAGCGGCAGCGGGGGCGGGTGCTTCACCTGCAGCGCGGACGGCGGCTCGGGCAGCAGCGGCGGCGGCCCGTGCCAGGGGCTCGAGTGCGCGGCGGCGGACTGCTCGCAGAGCACGAGCGACACGACCATCACCGGCCACGTCTACGACCCGGCCGGGAACCTGCCGCTCTACAACATCTACGTCTACATCCCGAACGCCACGCCGGCGCCCATCGTCCCCGGGTCGCCCGAGTGCACGCCCTGCGAGGCGCCCGCCTCGGGCTCGCCGGTCATCGGCACCTCCACGCTCGCCGACGGGTCGTTCTCGCTCGTGAAGACGAGCAGCGACGCCTGGGGCGTTCCCGTCGGGACCAACGTGCCGCTCGTCATCCAGGTCGGCAAGTGGCGCAAGCAGCTCGTCATCCCGACCGTCAGCAAGTGCACCGTCAACGACCTGGACCCGATCCTCAACGCCGGCACGGGCACCGCGCGCCAGCTGCGGCTGCCCGCGAAGTCGAGCGAGGGCGACATGCCGCTCATGGCGTTCACGAGCGGGTGCGACCCGGCGGAGTGCTTCCTCCGGCACATCGGCATCGACGACAGCGAGTTCGTGCCCCCGAGCGCGCCGACGCCGGGCCCGTTCCCGCAGGTCGTCGCGGGCGCCGGGCACGTCCGCTTCTACACCGCCTACGACGACCAGAACGGCCCCAACGGCAGCGCGGTCACGGGCGGCAACACCCCGGCCGAGACGTACGCGTGGTGGACCGACTCGAAGAACCTCCTCCAGTACGACACCATCTTCAACGCCTGCGAGTGCAACCCGAACGACCGCGGCGCGGGCGCGTACGGCGCGATGGACGTCTTCCTCCGCGGCGGCGGGCGCCTCTTCACCACGCACTACTACGGCAACTGGTTCGTCCCGACGACGGGGACCGCGGACCTGCAGAGCGTCGCGCTGTGGGGCGCCGTCCAGCCCGGCGGGTGGCCGGGCAACGGCGCCAACAGCGAGGACGACGCGGTCGATCAGACCTTTCCGAAGGGCATCGCCTACGCCCAGTGGCTCCAGGACAACGGCATCAGCACGAGCCTCGGGAACATCACGCTCTCCGACCTCCGCGACGACATCATCGCCCCCAAGCCGGCCGGCTGCACCGCGGGCACGTCGTGCCTCTCGACGCAGTGGATCTACAACCCGGGGGACATGCACCCGCGCTATCTGTCGTTCAACACGCCGGTCGGCACCCCGGTGGCGCAGCAGTGCGGGCGGGCCGTCTACAGCGACGTGCACCTGTCCGGGGTGAGCGACGACTCGACGTTCCCCGCCGAGTGCAGCGATCCCAGCATCGACCAGCCCCCGGGGCACGCGATCAACGAGAAGGCGCTCGAGTTTCTCTTCTTCGACCTCTCGTCGTGCATCCAGAACGACTCGCAGCCGCCTCCCCCACCGCCCTCTCAGTGAGCGGGCGGCGCGGCGAGGGCGGCGACGAGCCTCCGCACGTACGGATCGCTCTCGCCGTCGAGCGCCGAGAGCGCCTCGGCGCGCGTGAGCCGCGACAGCCAGAGCTTGCGCACGGCCCGGGAGAGGGCGCGCAGGCTCTCCTCGGGCACGCCGCGTCGGCGTAGACCGACGACGTTGACGCCGCGGACGCGCGCGCGGTTGCCCTGGACGACGACGAACGGCGGCACGTCGCGCTCGCAGCCGGTCATCCCCGCGACGAACGCCCCTTCCCCCACGCGGACGAACTGGGCCGCCGCGCTGAGGCCGCCGAACGTGACGCCGTCTTCGACCGCCGCGTGGCCGGCGAGCTGCGTGCTGTTGGCGAAGACGCAGCCCGAGCCGACGCTCACGTCGTGCGCGACGTGCGCGCCGACCATGAAGAGGTTCCCGCGGCCGATGCGCGTCACGCGCCCCTCGGTGCCCCCGTGCACCGTGACGTGCTCGCGGAACACGTTCCCCTCCCCCGCCTCGAGCCGCGCCGGCCCGCCCGCGTGGCGCTTGGCCTGGGGCTCCCCGCCGATGACCGCGAAGGGATGCACCACGCACCGCGGCCCCAGGGTGGTCGGGCCCCGCACGACGGCGTGCGCGTGGAGGACGCAGCCCTCGACGAGGACCACCCCCGCCTCGACGACCGCGTACGGTCCGACGGCCACGTCCGCCCCCAGCTCGGCACGCGAATCGATGACGGCGGTCGGGTGCAGCCTGGGCGCGGTCATCGCCGTCTCCTGCGGTCAGCCGTTGCGGTCGACGACGCTCGCCAGGAGCTCCGCGCTCGCACACAGCGTCCCGTCGACCGACGCCTCGCCCTTGAACTTCCACACGTTGGTCCGGTGATGAAGGATGGTCACCTCGAGATCGAGCTTGTCGCCGGGGGTCACCGGCCGGCGGAACTTCGCCTTGTCGATGCCGAGGAAGTACATGAGCGAGCTCGACGCGTCGAACGGCTCGCTCGCGTAGGCCAGGATGCCGCCGATCTGCGCGAGCGCCTCGATGATGAGCACCCCGGGCAGGATCGGCCGCGCCGGGAAGTGCCCCTGCGCCCACGGCTCGCCCATGGTCACGCACTTGTGGCCGACGATGCGCTCGCGCGGCACGACGTCCGTCACGCGGTCGACCATGACGAATGGCCACCGGTGCGGCAGGATCTGCAGGATGCGGTCGATCTCGATGGTGGTCGGCGGTTTCAAGAGCGCTCCGACGATGGGCGTCTCGCGCCGCGGTAGAGCGTCGCGAAGGCGCGCAGCCACCGCCCGCGCGGCACCGCGGGGTATCCTGCCACGACCGCCCCCGGCGGTACATCGCCGATGACGCCGCTACCGCCGGCGATGCGCGCGCCGTCACCGATGGTCACGTGGTCCCCCACGCCCACCTGGCCGCCGACGAGGACCCCGCGCCCGACCGTGACGGAGCCGGCGAAGCCGCTCTGCGCGGCGATGATGGTCCCGGCGCCGATGTCCCCGTTGTGACCGACGTGGATGTGGGCGTCGAGCTTCGCCCCGGCGCGAATGCGCGTCGGCGCCAGCGTCCCGGCGTCGATGGTGCACAGGGGGCCGATGGACACGTCGTCCTCGAGGACCACGCCGCCGAGCTGCGGCACCGGCCGCACCGCCCCCGCGGCCCCGAAGGCCCAGCCGAAGCCCGGGTGTCCGATGACCGCGCCCGGCCCGATGGTCACGCGCGCGCCGACGACGACGCGCGGCCCGAGGATCGCGGTCGGCGCGATGGAGCAGCCGGGGCCGATGACCGCCGGCGCATCCGGGACGAGCGCCTCGTCGAGGAGCTCCGCCATCGCCCACGTCGCGTGATCGTGCACCCACACCGCCGGCGCTCGCCCGCCCGGTACGAGCGAGGCGTGGGCGGCGTCGACCAGCAGCGCCGCGCCACGATCGAGGGCCGCGCGCGCGTCCCTCGCGAACCGGGCGGCGAACAGCGGCGCGAGATCCCCGGCCTTCGCGGCGCCGACCGGGGTCAGCCGCTCGACCGTCGAGGCCGCCCCCGCGACGACTCGCCCCCCGTGTTTCGCCGCCAGCGCGGCGAGCGTGCTTTCGCGGAGTCGGACGACTCCGTCCCAGCTCACGGCTGCTTGGCGGATCCGGCCGGCGCGGCCGGTGCCTTCGGCGCCGCGCTCCCCGCGCCGCTGGGCGCCGGGCTCGACGAGCCGCCGTTGGCCAGCTGGATCACCCGGTCGGTGAGGTCGAGATCGCTGCGCGAAAAGGCCACCGTCGCCCGGTCGACGATGAGGTCGTACCCGTCGGTGCCGGCGATGCGCTTGATGGCGCCGACGACCCGCTCGAAGATCGGATCGGTCAGCTCCTTCTGCTTCTTTTCGAGCTCCTTGTTGTACTCGACGAACGTCTGCTGGAGCTCGACCATCTGCTTCTGCCAGTCGTCGACCTTCTTCTGGAGGGCGCCCTGGGAGAGGACCTTCGCCTGCTTGTCGATGTCCTCCTTCTGCTTGCCGAGCTCCTGCTGGCGCTTGTTCAGCTCCTGCTGGCGGCTGTCGAACAGCTTCTTCAGCGTCGCCTGCGCGCGCAGCCCGTCCTCCGTCTGCATGACGGCGCGCTGCACGTCGACGACGGCGACCTTCATCTCGGCGGCGGCGGTCTTGCTGAAGAGAGACACCAGCACCGCGAGGGCGGCGACGAGCACGAAGCGGGCGGTGAGACGCATGGTGCGCAGGGCGTACTCAAAGGGCGGGGGCCGGTCAAGTGGACCGCGCCCCCTCTCCTCCGGCGCGCGGCAAGTAAACCTCGAACCGCGCCCCCTTCCCCGGCTCGCTCTGCACCTCGACGCACCCGCCGGATCGCTTGGCGAAGGCGCTCACCATCGCCAGCCCGAGCCCCGTCCCCTGCTCCTTCGTCGAGAAGAACGGCTCGAACACGCGCCGCGCCGTGGCGGCGTCCATCCCGACCCCACTGTCCGAGACCGCGACCATCACGTAGGACCCCGCCGTGATCCCCGCCGACGCCGCGCGGCCCTCGACGACGACGACGTTGCTCGTCTCGATGGTGATCTCGCCGTCCTCCGGGGTCGCGTCGCGCGCGTTGCCCACGAGGTT
>JBEKGQ010000198.1:0-9995 GCA_050012715.1 Polyangiaceae bacterium | reverse complement strand
CCGAGGCCGCGGCGCTGGATGCGCCCGTCGCGGAGGCGGCGGCGGTGGATGGGGGCGCGGGCGTCGCGTTCTGCGACCAGACGTACGGCGAGCTTCGCGTCGCGTTCGAGGGGTGCTGCAACTCCGGCGATACGATGACCAGCCAGTACAAGTTCATCGACGCCATCTACGTCGCGCTCACGCAGGACTGCGAGGCCCGCCTCTCGAGCGCCATCACGAAGGGCCGCGTCACGTTCGACCCCACGGCGGCCGCGGCATGCGTCGCGTCGTTCCAGCAGATCATCGCGGCCGGCGTGTGCTGGGGGAACATCGACACGAACCAGCCCTCGCCCCCGGAGTACGGCTCGAGCGCGTGCACCGGCGTCGTGACCGGCCTGCAGGCGGCCGGCATGCCGTGCGCGATCGACCTCGAGTGCGCCAGCGGCCTCACGTGCGTGGGGTGGACGGGATCGACCGATGGGACCTGCAAGACGCCCGGCGACGCGGGCCAGCCGTGCGAGCAGGCCGCGGACGCCGGGTCGGCGCTCGACCTCGACTACGGGTTCGGCTCGCACCCGTCGTGCGCGGCGGGTGCCTACTGCGTCACGCCCACGTGCCAGCCCGAGGTGGGCACGGGCGCGGCGTGCACCGAGGACGCGGAGTGCATGACCGGTATGACCTGCCACCTCGGGCACTGCGCGGCCGCGGGCCCGTCGGACGACGGAGGCACGTGCGCCACGAAGGTGGACTGCGTGCAGGGTCTCTACTGCGCCGCCGGGGACGGTGGGGCCACCCAGGGTGTCTGCTTGCCCCGCGAGGTGGCGGGTGGTCCCTGCACGACCAGCGGGGATCAGTGCAAGGGCCTATGCGTGTCCCCCGACGGGGGCATGGGGGGGATATGCACCGCACTATGCGGCTCGGGGTAGAGCGCAGCGGTCTTCGTGGGGTCGTACCGGGGCGATCCCTCGCCTGGACCGTGGTGTTCTCCCATGAGCACGCGGGTGCTTGCCCATGAGCACGCGGGTGCTTGCCCATGAGCACGCGGGTGCTCCTGCCGGAACGCGCGGGTGCTTGCCCGTGGTACCGTGCATCCTCGTGCGGGAGCTCCTCCATACGGCCCACTTCGTCGTCGTGGAGGACGAAGGAACCCGCATCATCACGCGCACCCGCACCGCGGAGCGATTCGCCTCTCTCGACGAGGTGACCTCCGCGTACGACGGCCTCGCTCGTACCTTCGACGGCATCCGGCGCTCCTCCTACGCGCAGCTCGTCGATGTGCGCCTGGCGCCGCCCCGCAACGACGAGGCCTTCGAGACCATCGTGCTGCGCTACCAGCATCGCCTCTACGACGAGTTCCGTCGCGTGGCCGTCGTGGTGCAGACCGCGGCCGGCATGCTCCAGCTCCGCCGCTTCGTGACCCTGTATCGCCCCGATGCGGGCCTCTTCACCGACCTGAGCGAGGCGACGGCATTTCTGCGCGACTAGCGGAAGGGCGCGGCGCCCCCCCCTCCGCTACGATGCAGCCCCGGTGAGCGAAGGTAGCCGCGGACAGCCGCCGGGCGACGAGGGGGGGGACTCCTCCGAAGCGCTGCTGCGCGCCGTCGCCATGGCGCCCGCGCGCCCGGCGCCGAGGACTCGCGGCTCCGGCGATCGCGACCCGACACACATCGCGCACTTTCGCGTCGAGGGCCGCCTCGGTCAGGGCGGCATGGGGATCGTCTACCGCGCCCACGACGAGAAGCTGGGGCGCACGGTGGCGCTGAAGGTGCTTCCTGCGGCGGTGGCGGGTGACGATGAGCGGAGGCGTCGTTTCCTGCGCGAGGCCCGCTCCGCGGCGGCGGTGAACCACCCGAACATCGCGACGGTCTACGACGTGGGCGAGGCCGACGGCCGCGTCTACATCGCGATGGAGCTCGTGGAGGGGAGGACGCTCCGCGCGCGCCTCGACAAGGGCCCCCTCAGCGTCAAGGAGGCGACGTACGTGGCGCAGCAGATGGCGCTCGGCCTCGCGCGCACCCACGAGAAGGGCATCGTGCACCGGGACCTGAAGCCGGAGAACGTGATGCTCGGGCCCGACGGTCGCGTGAAGATCCTCGACTTCGGCCTGGCCAAGCTGCGGGAGCCCATCTCGACCGACAGCGAGATCGAGAAGCAGGAGACCGAGACGCAGGAGGGTCGCGTGATGGGCACGCCGGCGTACATGTCGCCGGAGCAAGCGACGGGGCGGCCGGTGGACCAGCGCACCGACGTGTACGCGCTGGGTGTCGTGCTGCACGAGATGCTCACGGGCGCGCCGCCCCACGGCTTCGGCACCGACGTCCGCATCGCCGACGCGCGCCTCGCGGCGATCGTGGCCCGGTGCATGGAGCCCTCGGCCGACCGCCGCTGGCGCGACGGGGGCGAGGTCCTCGCCGCGCTCGATGCGCACCCGGTGAGACTCGCGGCGACCCCGCGTCGGAGGCGCGTCGCGGCGGGGCTCGCCGCGGTGGTCGCGCTTGCGGGCGGCGGAGCGGCCCTGCGGCATTTCCTGTTGGCCCCGCGGGTTCATTGGTGCAGCGAGGTGACCGTGCGCAGCGACGGGCCGCGATGCGAGGGCGAGATGGGGGCGGAGCTCGCGGCCCGGCGGTTCCTGACGACGAGCGTGACCGAGGCGCGTGGGCGCGTCGTGGCCTTTTCGGGGCAGACGCTGGGCACCTGGCAGGTCGAGACGCAGACCACCAACGTCGTCCGCTCCGGCGACGGCGCGGTGCGGGAGATGATCCAGCGCGACGCCTGGGACAACATCACGGAGTGGCAGAAGTGGTCCGAGGGGGGACGCCGCGTCGACTTCGTGGACATCGACGGCACGACGCCGCGTCACTGGGGCGAGACGCGCGTCACCACGCTCCGCCGTGACTTCGACGACCGCGGGCGCGTCGTGACCGAGCGGTACTTCGGCCCCACCGGCAAGCCGCGACCCGCCGAGCACGGCGTCTTCGGCCACGCCTACGTGTACGGTCGGGCCGACAAGCGGATTCGCGACACGTTCCTGGGGTCGGACGGCAAGCCTTCTCCCGACGACCGGGGCTGCGCGACCATCGTGGTCGACGACGACGATGGTCCGGGCGAGCGGGTGAGGCACTACCTCGACGCCGACGGAAGGCCGGTCGCGGTCGACGGGGCTTCGGAGGTGCGGTTGCAGTGGACCGACGCGGGCGAGGTAGCGAGCTACCGTTACTTCGCCGGCGACGAAGCCGTCGTGGCGCTCTCCTTTGGAGGGCACGAGGCGCGCGCCGCGTGGGATCCCGTCCGGCACGTCCAGGACCGGAGTTTCTTCGATGCCCATGGGCGCCCGACGTCGTCGAAGGGGAACACGTACTCCACCTATCGGCGGACCTTCGACGGCCAGGGGCACCTTCTCCTCGTGGAGTCCCTCGATGAGCAGGGAAACCTCATCATGAACCGCGGCGACTCGGCGGGGACCCGCATCACGTGGGATTCGGCCGGCAACAACCGCGAGCTCGAGAACTTCGACCCGTCGGGAGCTCCCACGCGGGGTCGCTTCGGCTTCGCGCGACAGGTCAACGCGTGGGACGCGCGGCACAACCTCGTGGAGGGCAGCTTCTTCGACGAGACCGGCCGGTCGGAGCCCGGGCCCGAACAGGGGCCGGTGCAGCGTCTCCAGTTCGACGCGCGCGGCCTCCTCACGTCGGAGGCGTCGTTCACGGCCGACGGCAAGCCGACCGCGGCCCGTACGGGCGCGTGGTCCACCCACGTCCAGTACGACCGGCTGCGTAACGAGATCGAGACCTCCTACCTCGGAGTCGATGGGCACCGTACCGTCGTCCCGAGCGGCGTGTCCGTCTACCGGTGGCGATACGACGAGGACGACGACCTGGTCGAGCAGTCGTGCTTCGACGCGGCAGGAGCGCCGACCCCCGCCGGCGACGGCGACTGCGCCGTCACGCGAATGCGGCGCGACGACGCCGGACGGATCGTGGAGGAGCAATGCCTCGACCCGCGCGGCCAGCCGGTGGCCGGCCCCGAAGGGGTCGCCACGACGCGCGACGTGCGCGACCGTCACGGGGACGTGGTCGAAGAGGCGTACTTCGGCCGACGCGGCGAGCCGGCGCTGAACAGCAGCGGGTACGCGCTCAAGCGTACCGAGTACGACGCGCGCCGCCGCCCGGTGCGGGTGGAGCTCTTCGACGGTGCGGGCGCGCCCGTCGTGGGAGCGGACGGCTGGGCCGTCGCGACGACCACCTACGACGGCCGCGGTCTCGAGGTGCGCACGGACTGGCTCGACGCGACCGGTCGCCCGGTGACGACCGCGGGCGGTGGGGCCTCCTGCACGAAGCGCTATGACGCGCGCGGGAACATCGTCGAATCGACCGCGCTCGACGTCGCCGGTCGCCCGGTCGCGGATTCGAGTGACGGCTACGCCACGAAGAGGCTCCGCTACGACGATCGGAGCCAGCTCGTCGAGGAGTCGCTCCTCGGCCCTCGCGGTCAGCTCGCGACCGGCAAGGAAGGTTGGTCCTCCCGACAGCTCGCCTACGACGTCCGAGGCAACCTGGTGTCCGAGAGCTTCCTCGACGCGACCGGCCGCCCGGTGAAGCTCGCGCGGGCGCCCTACGCCTCGCAGCACTGGCGCTTCGACGCGCTCAACCGAACGATCGAGACCCGCTGCGTGGGGGCCGACGACGCCCCCGCCCGCTGCGCCGAGGGCGCCGAGATCATCCGCTACCGTCGCGATCCCCGGAATCACCCCATCGAGACCTCGTACTTCGATGGCTCGGGTGCGCCGACGCGATCGGACGAGGGCAAGACCGTTGTCCGGATCGACTACGACGACGGCGGACACCCGGTCGCCGAGCAGGACCTCGACGCCTCGGGGCGACCCCAGCTGGCCGGCGACGGCTGCGCGGGGCACGTGTGGCGCTACGACCCCCAGGGTCGCCGCACCGAGGAGCGCTGCCTCGGGCTCGACGGGCAGCCGGTCGTATCGGTGGACGGCTGGGCCATCTGGAACGCGGGCTACGATCCGCGCGGCAACCTCGTCGAGGAGTCCAAGCACGACCCCACCGGCGCCCTTCACGCAGGCAAGGAAGGGTTCGCGCGCAGGCGTTCGCTCTACGACGAGCGCGGCCACCTCGTGCAGAACGCGTACTTCGACGCGCAGGACCGCCCGACGCACGGCAAGGACGGCATCTCCGTCGAGCGGATCAAATACGACGACACGGGGCGCGAAATCGAGCGCGAAGCGCTCGACGAGAAGGGCCGAACGATCCAGCGGGCGAGGTAGGCTCGGGAGCGGGCTTCAGTCGCCGAAGAGCGAGAGCTGCCGCTTCTTCGCAGCCTTCTTGGCCTCGCGCTTGCGGGCCTTCTCTTCCTTGGCCGCGTCCGCGGCTCCGCCGGGGGCCATCGCGACAAGGGCCGACAGCGGCTCCGCCTCGCTCGCGGGCTTGTCCTCGCGGTAGCGCACGACCCGCGCGAAGCGAAGGGCGATGCCACCGGGATAGCGCGGGCTGCGCTGCACGTCGTTGAAGCGGATCTCGACGACGAGCTCCGGCCTCACGTGGACGACGTGATCGGTCTGCTCGGTCGCGAGCTCCAGGAGGCGCACGGTCTGCCACTCGAGGAGCTCGTCGGTCAGGCCCTTGAAGGTCTTGCCGATCATGCAGAAGGTCCCGTCGTCGCGCCGCGCGCCGAGATGCAGGTTCGACAGGGTGCCCTTGCGGCGACCGCTCCCCCACTCCACGGCGAGCACGACCACGTCGACGGTCGTGAACTCCTTCACCTTCTGCCACGCGCGGCCGCGCGCGCCGAACCGGTAGGGCGCGGCGAGATCCTTCACGACGACGCCCTCGCTGCCGGCGGCGAGGGCGGCGGCGTAGAAGGCCTTCGCGGCCGCCACGTCGGTGATGCGCGCGGAGGGCACCACGAGATCCGGCGGGGCGACCGCGGCGAGCGCGTCGAGACGCGCGGAGAGGGGCGCGTCGAGGAGGTCTGCGCCGTCGCGGTGGAGGCAGTCGAAGAGGTAGGCCCGAAGCTGGTCGCCCGCCGGCACCGCCTTCGAGGCGATGGCCGAGAACGAGTCCTGGAACGGTCGCGCCTCGCCGCCCGGCCCCACGAGGACGACCTCGCCGTCGAGCACCAGCCCATCGGCCTTCAGAGCGGCGAACGCCTCGACGAGGGGGCGGCAGCCGTCGGTGATGTCGTTGCCCTGGCGCGAGTAGACGACGACGCGCGGCCCCTGCTTGTGGACCTGCGCGCGAACGCCGTCGATCTTCCACTCGACCTGCGCCTCGGCCACCGCCCCCATCGCGGTCATCGCCTCCTCGACCGACTCCGCCGGTGACGCCAGCATCGGCGCCACGAAGCGAAAGAGCTCGATGGCGGCGGGGGGCGCCTCCTCGCGGTCCACGCCGAGGAGCGCGCTGGCCGCGGCCGCGATGCCTCCGCGCAGCATGACCACGCGCCGCACCTCCGCTTCCGTGCGTCCCGCCCGCTCGGCGACGGCGAGCAGCATGACTCCGCCCAGGCTCCCCTGACGCAGCGACCCCGTGAGCGCCCCCGCGAAGAGCGCGCGCTCGGGCGCGGTGAGCATCGCGTAGAGGGCGGTGACGCCGGCGAGCTTCTCGGCGTGCGACGCCTCTTTCGCCGCCTCGAGGCGCGCCTCCACGTCGCGCAGCGTGAGCGTCGCTTGCTCCGGTGCGGGCACCGCCGGATCCTGCGCGAGCTGCCAGAGCTGCGCGGGACCGACGCCGAGCGGACCCACGAGGGGCTCGCCGACGAGCCACCCCACCGCCGCCGCCACGTCCTCCGGCGACGCCGTGGCGAGGAGCGCCACGAGGAGGCGCTGCTTCTCGAGCCGCGAGCGCGTGCGCGAGAGCTGGGACGACGTGTTCGCGAGCTCGAGGAAGAGCAACCTACCCCGTCGCTCGCTTGCCCTTCTTGGCCGTCTTCGGCGGGGCCGCCTCCTCGACCTTCGCCTCTTCCTCCTCGTCCGAGCGCGCCTTCGCGGGCCCCGGCTTGCCGGCGGCCTTGATCGACCGCGACAGGAGCTCCGCCAGATCGATGACCTGCGCCCCGGTGGACGCCGCCGCCGCCGGCGCCTCCTCCGCGCCCGAGTCGCGCGCCACCAGTCCCCCCTCGACCTTCTGATCCACCGCGGCGAGGACCGCGTTCCGGTACTCGTCGGGGTGGCGCGCCGGATCGAACGGACCCGACAGCTCCTCCACGAGGTGCAGCGCGAGCTGCTTCTCGCGCGGGCTCGGCTCCTTCTGCTCCGCAGGGGCCAGCTCGGCGCCGTCCACGAGCTCCTCGGCGAAGCGCATCATGTCGAGCGAGAACAGCTTGCCGCGCGGCCGCACGAGCGCGAGGCGCGTCCGCGTGCGGAGGCGCACCTTGGCGAGGGCGACCTTCTTCGTGTCGGCCAGCACCGAGCGGAGCAAGTCGTAGCCGCGCACGTTCTTGCTGCCGGGGCCGATCCAGTAGCTCTTCTCGACGTAGGCGAGGTCGACCTCGAGCGGGTCCACGAACTCGACGATCTCGATGCTCCCGCCGGACTCGTCGCCGTCGAGCTTCGCGAGCTCCTCCTTCGTGAAGAGCGCGTACTCGCCCTTGGAGACCTCGTAGCCCTTGCCGATCTCCTCGTAGGGGAGATCCTTGTTGCACTTGGGGCAGCGCCTTACCATCGAGATCCGCGTCCCGCATTCCTTGTGGAGCTGGTGGAACTGCGGCGTCAGATCCTTGGTCGCCGTGTAGAGCTTGGCCGGTATCGTCACCAGGCCGAACGAGATCTCACCAGACCAGAAGGCGCGCATGTTGGGCTACTCCGATGGCTAGTACGAAAGCGCGGGCGAGCAAGGACGACAAGGCTGGACGCCTGGCCACCTATGAGGCCAAGCGCAGCTTCGACGTCACACCCGAGCCGAAGGGATCGTCGCAAGAGGGGGGCGCCCCCGTAAAGAAAGGCGCGGATGCCCCCCTGGAATTCGTGGTCCAGAAGCACGACGCGCGGCGTCTCCACTACGACGTGCGCCTCGAGATCGAGGGCGCGATGGCCAGCTGGGCGGTCCCCAAGGGCCCGAGCTACGACCCCGCCGTGAAGCGCCTGGCGGTCCAGACCGAGGACCACCCCATGGAGTACAACCGCTTCGAGGGGCGCATCCCGGACAAGCAGTACGGCGCGGGCGACGTGCTCATCTGGGACCGCGGGACGTACGAGACGGTCCCCCCGGGCCAGCAGGTGGCCATGATGAAGAAGGGGCACCTCCACGTGCGCCTCTTCGGCGAGAAGCTCGTGGGCGAGTGGCACCTCATCCTCACCGGGCAGGACAAGAAGCACCGCGAGCGCGGGGGCGGGGCGGACCTCGACGACGGCGCGGGCGGGAAGGGCCACGCGCAGTGGCTGATGTTCAAGGCGAAGGACGCGCACGCCAACGCGAAGTACGACGTGGTCGCGGAGCGGCCCGAGTCGGTCGTCAGCGGCCGGCAGGGGACGCGGGGCCCGACGCGCGTCGGGGCGTCGGAGAAGGGCACGAGCGCGCGGGCGCTGCACGACCTCGTCGGCGAGCCGATGCTCGCGAACGCCGCCACGTCGCTGCCCGATCCGGGCGCGTGGGTCTTCGAGGTGAAGTACGACGGGTACCGCCTGCTCGCGTGCAAGGCGGGCGGCGACGCGCACCTCTACACGCGCAAGGGCCACGACTGGACGGAGCGGTTCCCGCCGATCGCGGAGGGCCTCGGCAAGCTGCGGGCGCGCGAGTGCATCGTGGACGGCGAGGCGTGCGTCGTGGACGCGCACGGGACGCCGTCGTTCAAGGGGCTGCAGGAGTGGCTGGCGGGGGAGACGAAGCACGCGAACATCGGCTTCGCGGCGTTCGATCTGCTGTGGCTCGACGGCCGCGACCTGCGGGGCGAGCCGCTCGAGGCGCGCCGCGAGCTGCTGGAGAAGCTCCTCGAGGGGGAGGGGCCGCCCATGTCGTTCTCGCGCGCGGCGTCGGGCGACGTGGTGCAGCTCCTCACGGCGGCGAAGTCGGCGGGGCTCGAGGGGCTCATGGCGAAGCGCAAGGGTTCCACGTACGTGAGCGGGCGGTCGTCGAGCTGGCTGAAGCTCAGGTTCGACCGGCGGCAGGACGCGGCGGTCATCGGCTGGCTGCCGCTGTCGGGCAACGCGAAGGACATGGGCGCGCTGGCGCTGGCGGTGGTCGAGGGGGGCAAGCTCGTCTACGCGGGGCGCGTCGGCACCGGCTTCAGCGACCACGAGCGCCACGAGTGGGCGAAGCGGCTGGAGGCGGCGGGGCACGTGAAGGAGCCGCGCGCCGAGCGCGTGCCGAGGACGAAGGGCGCGCACTGGGTGGTGCCGAAGCTCGTCGTCGAGTGCGGGTTCCACGAGTGGACGTCGACCGACGGCACGATGCGGCAGCCTCGGTTCCTCGGGACGCGCGAGGACAAGGAGCCGATGGAGTGCCTCAAGGAGGCCGACGCCGCGCCGCCGACCGGAGACGCACGCGACGACGAGCGGGACCCGGACCGGGCGCCCCCGCCGTCGGTGACGCCCGCGACGCGGCGCGACGGGCCGAAGCTGAGCAACCCGGACAAGGTGCTCTTCCCGCGCGACGGCATCACGAAGCGGCAGATCTGGGACTACTACACGACCATCGCGCCCGAGATGCTCCCGCACATGTCCGGTCGCCCGCTGACGCTGCAGCGCTACCCGGACGGGATCGACGGCGAGGAGTGGTACCAGCAGAACGTCCCGCTGAAGGCGCCGGCCTTCGTGCGCCTCGTCGACTCCGGGCCGAGGCACGACGGCAAGCAGAAGATCGTGTGCGACTCGCTCGATACGCTCCAGTGGCTCGCGAACCTCGCCGCGCTGACGCTCCACACGTGGTGCAGCCACGTCCCGCCGCAGGCGACGACGCGCGGGGCCATCGATCATGCGCTGGCGTTGCCGGACTACACGATCCTCGATCTGGACCCCGGCGACGGCACGTGGGCGCACCTCATCGAGGTGGCCCACGCGGTGC
>JBEKGQ010000197.1:0-10002 GCA_050012715.1 Polyangiaceae bacterium | reverse complement strand
GTGCTCCCGCGCCCGGCCACTGGCGCGACGAGGCGCGCGAGGTGAGGCGCGTGTCCCTGCCGTCGCTCGCCGAGCGCGTGCTCTACCACGTGGGTTTCCTCGGCTTCGTTCTCGTCATCGCGCGCCTCGGGGACGACGTGATGGCGGCCAATCAGGCTCTCATCAGCGTCGAGTCGATCTGCTTTCTCTCCGCCGACGGGTTCGGCATCGCCGCGGCGGCCCTCGTCGCCCAGAAGCTCGGCGCGCGCCGGCCGGCCGAGGCCCGCCGGTGTGCGGTGATTGCGACCCAGTACTCCGTCGTCTCGCTCACGGCGCTCGGCGTCGTCTTCCTCGTCACGCGCGGCGCTGTGCTGCCGCTCTTCTCGTCCGAGCCGCGGATCGTCGACGTCGGCGCCAGCGCGGTCTGGGTCCTCGCCCTCGCGCAACCCTTCATGGCCGCGGCGATCGTCGTCGGTCAGTCGCTCCGCGGCGGCGGCTTCACGCGCGCCGTCCTCGGGGTCAGCGCGGCGGGGGCGCTCGTCGTGCGGCTGTCCTGCACCTACACCCTCGCCGTGTCGCTGGGCCTGGGCCTCCCCGGTGTCTGGCTCGGCTCTACGTGCGACTGGGTCGTGCGCAGCGTGCTCCTCCTCTTCGTGGGCGCCGCGATCGCCCGGCGCGCCATCCGGGCTACGCGCCCAGCTTCGCCCGCGCCGTCTTGACCCCGAAGAGCTCCGGCCCGCGCACGTCGAGGATGGGACCGAGGACGACGCTGGCGAGGATCATCGCGAGACGCAGCGCGAGGCGGTCGTCGTCCGCGTCGCGGCGGACCAGCCATACCGAACGGCATCGGCGCGCGAGGAGCGCCAGCCCACCGCCGCCCTGGCGGCGCTCCGCCTCGTCGGCCAGCGCCAGGTCCTCGGCGTCGCACGGGCGAGCGGCGATCACGCGGTCACCGCCGGGCTCCTCGCGGGGCGGGGTGACGAAGATGCGCGACTCGCCGGCGCCGGCGCCGCCGACGTGGTCGAGGCGCGTCCCGAAGAACCGTGCCGCCTGCGCGTCCCAGTGGGCGACGTCGAGGCGCGTGTCGCCGGACGATGAGAACACGAGGTACGGCGGTGTCACGCGGCGTACGCTACATCAGGCATGGCCGCCATGCTTGCCCTCGCCGACGCTCACTGCCACCTCGACCCCGGCTACTTCCCCGAGGGGGCCGACGCGGTGCTCGCGCGTGCGACCGACGCGGGGGTCGTCGGCTTCGTCGTCGTGGGCGTGGGGGAGGACCTCACGCAGGCCCGGAGCGCGGTCGCCCTTGCGGAGCGGCGCCCGGAGCAGGTCGTGGCGTGCGTCGGCATCCACCCGCACGATGCCGTGACCTGGTCCGACGCGGCCCACGAGGAGCTCCGTGCGCTGGCGTCGAAGGCCGAGGTCGTCGCGGTCGGCGAGATCGGGCTCGACTACCACTACGATCACTCCCCGCGCGCCGTGCAACGCGACGTCTTCGCGCGCCTCGTCGGCCTGGCGCGCGAGCTTCGCAAGCCCATCGTCGTCCACACCCGCGAGGCGGCGGAGGACACGCTGACCATCCTCGAGGCGGAGGGGGCACGCGACGTCGGCGGGATCATCCACTGCTTCAGCGAGGACCGCCCGTTTGCGTCTCGCGCCCTCGACCTCGGGTTCGACGTGTCGCTCTCCGGCATCGTGACGTTCAAGAGCGCCGCATCGGTGCAGGAGGTCGCCGCGTGGGCGCCCCTCGACCGGATCCTCGTCGAGACCGACAGTCCGTACCTCGCCCCCGTGCCCCTGCGGGGCAAGAAGTGCGAGCCGGCGAACGTCCTCTACACGGCGCGGCGCGTGGCTGAGCTGCGCGGTATTTCGGTCGAAGAGGTCGCTCGGGCGACCCTCGCCAACACGGAACGGCGGTTCGGCAGGCGCTTTGCGCGGCCCTGAGGCCCCTCGGCCACAGCCACCTGGCGGTGGGAGCCGGGATCCCGCACCCTGTGGAGGAGGTGAGCGAGAGGCGAGCGACGACGTGGCCTTCCATGTGACCAACGTGCACGCGACGATCGCCGCGTCGGCGGCGTTCCACGCCGTGGTCGGCGGGGGCTTCTTCTTCTGGTTCGCGCTGCGCACGTTCTCGGTCGAGCCGCCCCCGCACGACGACGTGGCGACGCAGCCCCCGGCCGCCACCGCGACCGTCACGGTCGACCTCCCGACGGTGGGCGAAGGAGTCGTCCTCGAGGATCTCCCCGCGGACCCCGAGGGCGAAGCGCCGAAGGTGAGCGGCGGAGCGACGGTCCCGCGGGTCGACACCGGCAAGCCCGGCCGCGGCGGCGATGGCCACGTCCCCGTTCCCGCGCTCAACCTCGCCGACGGCGACGAGCGGATGCGCCTCTCGCCCGACCCGCTCAGCCGGCTCGATCGCGACCAGCTCCAGCGCATGCGCGTGGCGCGAGTCCGGCAGTCCTGGGAGGACCGCCGCGCCACGACGCACCCGACGGAGCTGACGCTGCTCGTGACCGGTACCGGCTCCGTGCTCGAGCGTCGCCTCGCCGCGTCAGCCCAGCCGAGCCGCGGCGCGCGGGAGTCGCCGTCCCCCAGCGTCCACGGCGGGACCGTCGGCGCGTCGGCCTCCCCCGAGGCCGGTGAGACGCCGAGCCTCCTCGGAGGCGCACAGTCCGGCTCCCTGCAAGGGGCGCCCGGCGTGGGCATGACCGCATCGAACGCGGGGCTCGACCACCGGGAGTCGGCGCCCATCGGCAGCGCGCGCCCCGACGTCACCCGCGCTCCAGTCGCCGTGCCGGCCAACCAGCCCGCGCGTCCCACGGACGACGTCGACAGCGACCAGGAGGTGGCGACGACGGTGCGGTCGCTCCTCCACGCGAGCACGGCCGGCGGCGCGTTCGGCGAAGGGCAGGGGGGCAGCGGCGGTGGCGGCGAGGCCGGCGCCGGAGCGAACAGCGGCGCCGGGTCGCACGCTCGGCCGCTGGGCGTCGGCGAAGGGGAGACCTTCGACTTCTGGACCAGCGACCCGCGCCTCGTCTCCTACTTCCGCCTGCTCCACGCCCGCATCGATCCGCTCGCGGCCAACGCCTTCCCGCTGAGCGCCCGGCTGGAGCTGAAGCAAGGTACGGCCATCCTCGTGTTCGTCGTGCACGCGGACGGTCACGCCACCGTGCAGTGGCCGCCGGCCCGCCCGAGCGGCATCGACGAGTTCGATCGGAACTGCGCCGACGCCATCCGTCGCGCCGCGCCGTTCCCGCCCATCCCGCGCGAGCTCGGCGTGAGCTCGCTCACCATCCGCGCCCCCTTCGTCGCGAACAACCCCGCCGTCCACTGACGGCTCGCCGGGCCGGGGCCCGACCGTTCAGCCCAGCGAGACGCCCAGCGTCCGCCGGAGGTGCCCTGCCTCTTCGCTCGCCCAGAACGTCTCGAGCTGCGTGATGCGGGTCTCGGCGCCCGGTTCGTTGGACAGGGCGTCGGCGGCGGTCGCCAGCTCTCCGCACAGCAAGAGGCCGGTGCGGCATGCGGTCCATTCGGCCGACCGCGCCCATCGCTTGAGGTTCGTGCGACCGCCCCGCGCGAGGAAGCGCGCCACCAGGCGCCGGAGCCGCTCGAGCTGCTTCTGCTCCAGGCACGGAACGATGGCCTGCGAGAAGACCCGCGCGCGCTCGCGCACGTCGTCGGGCAGCGAGAGCGCCGGCGCACCGAGGAGGAGCGCCGCGTAGAAGATCGTCTCCAGGTACGCCACGCTCGGTACGAGCGTGCACACGAAGTGCTCCTCGCGGTACCACGCGAGGTGTCGCCCGCAGTGGAACGCGAGCTGCGCCGAGCCGAGCCCCGAGAGGACGCGGGCCCCGATCCTGGTCGACGGCGGCACGATGGCGACGATCTCGAAGCCGACCTCGAGCGACGGATCGACGAACGTCGGCGGCGTCCGGATGCCCAGCGTCGCGGCTGCCCACGCGATCGCGCGCACCGCACTGATGGTCGACGTGAGCGGGTTCTGGAAATGCTCCGGTTCGAGCCTCGGTAGCGTCCCGTCGCGGCGCATGGCCGAGACGCGACCCACGAGCGCCGCCGACGCGATGACGCCGAAGATCTCCCCCGTCGTGCGGTCCTCGTCGGGGTGCATGAGCAGCGACGTCCAGTCCTCCGCGCTGAGCGGGCGCGTCGGCCGGATCGGGCCCGGGCGGCGATGCTTGTCCCAGAACGCCCGCTGATCCCGCGTCGCCGCCCCGCGCTGTACGAGCACCTCCGCGATGCGCCACTGATCGTCGAGCGCGCTTTCACCCGCGGCCGCCTCGTAGCGCCCGTGCAGCTCGCGGAACGCCAGCTCCCGGGGGTACTCGTCGCGGGCGCGGTCGGGCTTGGCCTTCTCGTTCTTCGGGCGCGCGAGGGTCGGCGGCTCGTCCTCCTGCTCGAAGCTCGGCAGCGGAGGCGCCCGCGAGCTCGGCCATCGGTCCGCGAGCGTCCCCGGATCGGGCACCGCCGGCGCGCGCGGATCGACCAGCGTCTCCGCCGCCTCCGACTCCCACGCATCGAGCAGGGCCGCCTCCAGCCGTGCGACGCGCGACTCGTCCAGCCCGAGCGCCTTCGCCGCGAGGTTCAGCCGTTCCCGCTCCGGGGCGGAGATTTCCCCACCCTCGAGCGCCTCGGCAAACAGCGACTCGTACAGCCGCTCGAACGGGCCGAGGCGGACGCTCCCCGTGTCGTCCCCGTCCGCCATCGACGGGGCGATCTCGAACGGCGACCCGGTCAGCGTCTGTGTGTCGTCGGGCGCTTTCGGGGACGGGGCACGGCGTCGGCGTGTCACCTGGATGTAGCCTAGCCCAAACGGGCTCCCTCGCGCGCGCTGTAACGTTCTCGGGCGGTCAGGACAGCGGGCGCCCGCGTGGTATGTCGCGTGGCGAGGCGAGACGATGCCCCGGCACGACCCGCGAGACTGCCCCTGCTTCTCCGGCCTCCGGTACGCGGCGTGCTGCGCGCCGCTCCACCGCGGGGAACGCGAGGCGAGCACCCCCGAGGCGCTGATGCGCTCGCGGTACGCGGCCTTCGCGCGGGGGCTCGGCGAGTACCTCGTCCGTACGCTCGCCTCGCAGCACCCCGATCGGGCGCTCGACGCGGTCGCGCTGGCGCGCGAGCTCTCGCGCGTGTACGAGCGGCAGCGCTTCCTCGGGCTGCGCATCGACGAGGTGCGGACCGACGGGGATCGGGGAGAGGTCGTCTTTTTCGCGCGCGTCTTCGAGCGGGGCAAGGACTGCTCCTTCGGGGAGCGGTCGTCCTTCCGGCGCGAGGACGGCAAGTGGCGGTACGAGGGCGGCGACAGCGTCCGCTAGGGAGGCGCTGCCTCATCCGGGCTGACTCGCGCGGGCCCCAGCACGTCGCTTGCACACCGCAGCGGCCAGCTAGCGCCGCGAGCCGTCCTCGCGGCCAGGAGCAGCAAAATGGTCCATCGAGTGGCTTTTGGGCGTGCGCGTTGTGGCATTCTGCTGCTCCTCGCCGCGGGTGGGTGCGCCGCGTCCTCGGATCCGGGAACGACGAGCTCCGGATCGGTCGAGCAAGCGGGCGGCGCCTCGACCGCGCGGACTCGCACCAAGGCCAGCCTCGGGCTCGGCATGGAGGATTGGCTCCGGACGGCTGCGGACGAGGACGCCGGCGTGGACGCCGCGGCTCAGGCGGATGCCGGCGCCGATCCGTCGGCGCCGACGTGCTCGAACGACGGCCTCGTCGGTGTGTCATGCGGGTCCGGCTGCTGCGGGCCGATCGACCAGATGGAGTGCGTGAACGGCGAGTGCCAGCCCATCTGCTCTCACGCCCAGCCGGTCTGCAACGGCGGGTGCTGCCCCGAGGGAACCCTGTGCGAGAACGGCGTCTGCATGTGCCAGGACGGTCCGCTCTGCGGAGGCAGCTGCTGCGCGAGCGGCGAGAGCTGCGTGAACGGCGCGTGCACGGCGGGGTGATCCCGCCGTACGCTCCGCCCGGTGGTGGACGCGGCGAGGACGTGGCCCGAGACCTGGTGCGCGGCGCTCTTCCAGGGAGTGAGCGCCGCCATCGTGGCGGTCTTCGCGTACGCGACGGTGAGCCTGGTGCCCGCCCTGCAGGAGAGCTACTGGGCGCCGATCGCCGCCGTCGTCGTGCTCCATTCGGATCGCGGGACGACGCGGAGAGCGGCGGTCGAGCGCTTCTTCGGGACCATCGTCGGCAGCCTGGTCGGCTGGGGGTGCGCGACGTGGTGGCACGAGCGCCTCGCCCTCTACGGGGTCGGCATCCTGGTCGCAGTGGGAGTCTGCTACGCGGCGCGCCTCGAGAACGCCTCGCGTCTGAGCGCCGTCGCCGTCACCGTCATCACCCTCATCCCGCGGCCGGACCCGGCCTACGAGATCGCCTTCCACCGCTTCGTGGAAGTGTCGTACGGCGTCCTCTGCGCGCTGGCGTACACGGCGGTCGTCGATCGGGTGCGGCGCCGCTGGCTCATTCGTGGGACCGCGATACGTTGACCGGCATGACCAGCGCACACTCGACGGCCCTCGGTGGGTCCTTCACGTTTCCTGGCACGAAGCTGACGGTGAACCGCATGGGCTACGGCGCCATGCAGCTCGCGGGGCCGCACGTCTTCGGCCCCCCGAAGGACCCCGACGCGGCGGTCGCCGTCCTGAAGGAGGCCATCGCCTCCGGCGTCGACCACATCGACACGAGCGACTTCTACGGCCCGCACGTGACGAACCAGCTCATCAAGCGCGCCCTCCACCCCTACCCGAAGAACCTCGTGATCGTGACGAAGGTCGGCGCCAAGCGCGGGCCCGACGCCTCGTGGAATCGCGCCGAATCCCCGGAGGAGCTGCGCTCGGCCGTCGACGACAACCTGCGTAACCTCGGCCTCGACTCGCTCGACGTCGTCAACATGCGCGTCGGCCACCTCGGCCTCGGCGACGCGCCGGTCAGGGCGCACGTCGAGGTTCTCCTCGCGTTGAAGAAGGAAGGGAAGCTCAAGCACGTCGGCCTCAGCAACGTCACCGCCAAGCAGTTCGCCGAGGCGCGCGCGGTGACCGAGATCGTCTGCGTGCAGAACCTCTACAACGTCGCGCAGCGTGGCGACGACGCGTTCATCGACCAGCTGGCGAAGGAGGGGGTGGCCTACGTGCCGTTCTTCCCGCTGGGCGGCTTCACGCCGCTGCAGTCGTCGACCCTGTCCGAGGTCGCGGCGGCGGCCGAATCGACGCCCATGCAGGTGGCGCTCGCGTGGCTCCTCCAGCGCGCGCCGAACATTCTCCTCATTCCCGGCACGTCCTCGGCGGGCCACCTGCGGGAGAACCTGGCGGCGGCGAAGCTGCAGCTCTCGCCGAAAATGATCCAGAGGCTCGACTCGATCGCGGCCGAGGCGCCGGCGCATCCCGCCGCCCGCTGACGGCGAATCGCGTCATCGCGCGCAGGTCTGGGTCGTCAGGCGCGAGGCTCGCGAAGGCGGCGCGCGACGAAGCCCACGACGTCCCCGACGGTCTCCCACGTGCGAGGCGTGGCGTCGTCGATGTCGAGATTGAACTGCACCTCGAGCCCGAGGACGACGTCGGCGAGGGCGACCTCGCTCAGGCCGAGGTCGGCGAGGGCGAGGGGGGCTACGACCGACTGCGGGTCGGCATCGATGTAGCGCGCGACGAGGCGGCGCACCTCGGTGGCGATGCCCACGATGCGCGCGCGCTCCGACACGGGCTGGGCGAAGGGGCGGTTCTCGGCGGGCGGGGTAGGCTGTGGGGCTGCGCTCGCCGGCATAGCCGTCGAGAGCGCCGATGCCGCGGCGGCGGCGGTCATCCACTTGGTGATCATTGACGAAGCACCCATTGCAACCGGCGATCCACGAGGAATCTCCATGTGTTTCCGTGGTGCCAGGTGTCTTGGGGAGGGACGGGTGTCGGTGGACGCTACAGCGGAGCTACCCGGTCAAGAGCGGTGCCCCTCAGGAATGGTGGGCGCCGGACCACGAGGCAAGGCTTCGCGCGCCTCGAGGGCCTGGTAGGTCCGCGCCCGATCGCACCGGATCGCCTCGAAGCGGGCGCAGAGGCTCTCCACGCCCGCCCGTCGAACCGTCTCGAGATTGGCCCGGGCGATGCGGTCGCGGAGCGGCTCCGTCGCCGGCGCGCCCGAAGGCATCGCCTCGATCGCGGCCATGTCGACGAACTGCGTGCCTCCCGTCGCGCCACGACGTACGCGCTCCAGGGCGACTGTCGAGACCGCCTGGACGCAAGCGTCCGGCGTCCGCCGCAGGAAGGGAACGAGCCTTTCGGCTTCGTCGAGGTCGGGCTCGGCGTCGGGGTGGAACGTCGCCATCGCGAAGGGCGCACCCCCGAGGGCATGGCGATCGGCGTCCACGCTACGAAGGCGGGCCACGAAGCGATCGAATTCGTGGCGACCGAGAGGAAGGCGCGGAAAGACGAGGAAACCGATCTCGGTCTGCTCGTGGGTCCATTGCTCGAGGATGCCTATCGAGGCCTCGAGCGCTCTCTCGTCGGGCTGCAGCAGAATCGCCACGCGCGTGCTTCCGGCGAGCCGAGCACGCTGTGCCCATGGGCACAGCCCGAACGCCTCCACGACCTCGATCAAATAGCGGTGGTGGAGTCTCTCCGCCTCACGCACCCAATCTTCCTCGACGGTTCGGGGCATTCAGTCCTCGGCTCCAGGGCATCTCTCTACCGCTCCGCGCCCGGATCGCCGAGCCCTCTCGAGAGCGGGGCGCTCGCTCCCTCCGGGAATCGTACCCTTTGGAGGCCTTCCAGGAAGAGCCGTGCGCGACGCGATCTTGGCCCATTTTCCCCGGAGATCCGCGGCATTCGCGAACGATCGCCGAGAGTGCCGTCAGCCCTTCGTGCCGCGTACGGCGAGCTCCTTCGCGGCTTCGATGAACAGGCGAAGCGGTGCTGAGCGCCGCGCCTGGCTGGGAAAGTAGAGGAAGAAGCCGGGGACCGTCGCGGCGTACGCCTCGAGCACGCGCCGCAAGCGTCCGGCGCGCAGCGCCTCCATCGCCATCGGCTCGAAGGCGTACGCGAGCCCGGCGCCGCGCTCCGCCAGCGAGACGGTGAGCCGGCTGTCGCTGCACACGATGCCTCCACGAACGGGGACGCGCCACTCGCGGCGGCCGCGCTCGAGCTCCCAGGCATAGAGCGCCCCGCTCGTCCGCGAGCGGAAGGTGACGCACTCGTGCCGGAGTAGATCCTCGGGGCGCTGCGGCGTCCCGTGACGTGCGAGGTAGTCGGGCGCGCCTACGACCACGAACCGGAACGGGTCCGTGAGCCGCACCTGCACCATGTCGCGCTCGATGGCCTCCGTGAAGCGCACGCCGGCGTCGTAGCCCTCGGCCACGAGGTCGACGAATCGCTCGTCGACGTCGACCTCGACCTCGACGCGCGGGTGACGCTCGCGGAAGGCGGGCAGCACGGGGTCGATGACGAAAGGCAACGCTGCCCGCGGCACCGAAAGGCGCAAGGTTCCCACGGTCTCGCCGGGCTGGGCGGTGACCTCACGGAGGGCGGTGAGTGCCTGGCGGAGCGCGGGGCCGGCGCCATCGACCAGACGTCGGCCAGCGTCGGTCAGGGAGGCACTCCGTGTCGTGCGGGTGAGGAGCACGACCTTCAGGTGGTCCTCGAGCTGCCGCACCGCCTGGCTCACGGCGGACCGCGAGACGCCGAGCTCCCTGGCGGCGCTGCTGAAGTTGCGGTGGCGGGCCACCGCGAGAAAGACCTGAAGCTGCGGGAGAGACGCGTTGGTCATGCCTTCGAGCGGCCCCGGGGCCGCCGCATTGTCCAGAATAGCTCTACAGGCCGTCGCCGAGGCGATGGCTACTGCTCGACACTCTTCGGGCGCATCGTTTCTTGCGTGAGTCCGAGACCCGAGGAGCTTCCACCATGGACCTGAACCGAAACGGCTCGCGGCCCTCGCAGAAGGGGCCCGCCGAGCACTTCACCGGCACCGTTCGCATCGACCCTCTGTTCCAGTCGGCCCCGCCGGCGCGCGCGGGCGGCGCCTACGTGACCT
>JBEKGQ010000196.1:0-16399 GCA_050012715.1 Polyangiaceae bacterium | reverse complement strand
TCCGTCGATGCAGCTCGAGCTGTCCACGTGGGCGCTGTCGTCCACCGAGACGCAGCTCGAGATCGTCGGCGAGTACCGGCCGCCGCTCGGCGTCGTCGGCAACGCCCTGGACGCTGCCGTCGGCCACCGCATCGCGGAGGCATCGGTGCATCGTTTCCTCGACGAGGTCATCGAGCAGATGAAGCGCGACCTTCCCACCCAACCGTGAAGACGAGGCGAACCATGAGCCAGCGAGAGCAAGCACCCCCCGTGAAGCCGCATCCTCACCACACCGGCGAGGTCGCGGTCGTGGCCGGCGAGATCGCCGGCGCCATCGTCGGATGCGCCGCGGGCCCGGCAGGCGCGATCGCCGGCATGGTCATCGGAGCCATCGCGGGCACGCTGGTCGGCGAGGGCCTTGAGGCCGACGAGGAGCGAGCACGCAAGCGAGACGAGGAGGCCGACGTCTCGAACGACGTCGGGCCTGACGGATCGAGCCCGGCGCCCGAGGACGAGTCCTCGCCCGACTGGCCGATGCAGCAGCTCGACGCGCGGCGCGAGTGAGCCTCATCCCCCCCGAGGCCCCTCACCCGCCGTTGGCGCGCATCGTCAGCACCGCCACCGGCGACAGCCGGACGATCTTCTCGGCAACGCTGCCGAGCAGCGCGTGGCTCACTCCCTTGCGGCCATGGGTTCCCATCACGACGAGATCGGGGTGGACCTCCGCGATGACGGCGAGGATCTCTTGCGCCGCAGAGCCGCGGCGCAGGACCGCCTTGGTGCCCGTAACGCTCGCCTGGACCTCGTGGAGCATCTTGTCGAGCTGCTCTCGCGCGGCGTCCTCGATCGGCCCGAACAGGTCCGTCGTCGCAAAGGTCATCCCGCCGTACACGTAAGCCGGGATCTCGTAGACGTGCACCAGGGTGAGCTGGGCCCTGAACCGAGTGGCGAGCTCGATGGCGGCGTCCAGCGCCTGCAGCGAGGGCTCTCCGAAGTCGACCGGCACGAGGAGGTTGTTGAATTCGATCGCCATGGGCCGCCCGTTGCAAAGAGTTGGCCATGACGGATCGCCGGGGCTCGAGCCGGGAGCCGCGAGCCGCAAGGACCGGCGCGGACGGGCGTCGGCGCATTCGTGCGCGACCGCGCACGACCTGCGCGGCGATCGCTCCAGCACACCGCAAAGGAGGTGGCCGACGGATCTCACGCGGCCCTGGCCGAGCTCACCGAGGCGCATCGCAAGCTCCGGGAGTGGCATCGCTGACCACCGAGACGGCTACCGGGATGGACGTACGCTGACTAAGGTGCACCGAGCCTCCGCATACCCCTCTCGCGTCCGTGCGACGCGCTGGCGTAGAGCTTGCGAGACCGGTCGCTAACGGAGCTGACCATGAACCAGACGGCGCAAAACTTGAAGGCGGAGCTGGAGAAGAGCGCGGCACTACTTCGCACCGTGCGTGACGAGGTTCGTGTGCGGATTCACCTCAGCGGCATGGAGGCCAAGGATGCATGGCAGAAGCTGGAGCCCAGCCTGGAGGCCGCGCTCGAGCGCGCGGCGAAGGGCGTGTCCGACGGGTCTCATGCCGCCCTCGCGGAGCTCACAGAGGCGCATCGCAAGCTCCGCGAGTGGCGTCGGTGACCACAGAGACGGCTACCGGGACGCGACCCTGACCCCTTCGTGGACAGAGGCGCCGGGGTGGATGATGACGACGTCGTCGGGCGCTAGGCCATCCAGTATCTCCGTCTGCAACGCGCCGCGATGACCGACCCCGACACCGTGGGCCATGGCTCGCCCATCTTTCACCGCGAAGACGGCCCATCCCGCGCCCTGCCGGAAGAGAGAGCTCGTCGGCACCTGCAGCACGTCGGGCTTCGTCCACACCGTGATCTCGATCTCGGCGGCGAAGCCGTCGCCAAGCGGACGCCACGCCTCCGGTGGGCCTTCGGGATCCAGGACCACGTTCACGCGCTGCTCGTCGACACCGAGCGCAGAGGTCTTCGTGAACGCCGATGGCTCGACGAGCCGCACCTTGGCCGTCAGGGGCGGCTCGGCTCCCCAGTGGAGCAGGCGTGCGGGCATGCCAGGGTGGACCGCGACGGCGTCCTGCGACAGGACGTCGACTACGAGCTCCAGCGCTCGTGGATCCCCTATCTCGAGAAGCGCGGTTCCGGGCTCGACGACCCCTTCGCTCTTGTGGAGCACGTGCAAGACCTGGCCATGGACAGGTGAGGTGACCTCGAATTGCTCGGACGGGCGCGAGCCCGGCGAGAAGCGCTCGAGAGCCGCCCTGGCCTGCTCGATGTCGTGCGCTGCCACCTTCTCCGAGAAGCGCGCCGACGAGAGCTCGGCCGCGCGCATCCGCGCGTCGGCCGACGCCTGATCGAGCTGTGCCGGCGACAGCGTCCCATCTTTGGCCAGGGCGTCGGTCCGGGCGAGCTCGCGGCGCGCGTGTTCGTCGGCAGTCGCGGCGCGCGTCACCGTGGCGTCGGCCTGCCGCTGGCTGTCGACCGCGGAGGCCAGACGCTCTCGACGACATCCCCCTCGTGCAGCTCGATGCGCGCCCGGGTACCGGCGACGGGCGCGGAAACGGTGTAGCGCTCGCGCACTCGGGCACGGCCCTCGTCGACTAGGGACATGCGCAGGGCGGTCGAGTTGCACCACCGTCCACTGCGGGCATCTCTTAGATAGAGAGCCACGGCGCTGGCTCAGCCCTGAGCCCTACCTGTCGTCGTCAGGCAGCGGCGGTAGGGGGTCGGTGAACCACGACGCGGGCACCTGCGTGAGTGCGGACGACGAACGGCGGCCGGCGATTTGGCGGGGGCCGACGGCCGCGGAGGCGGAGGGGACGGCGCCGGGGGCGCCGTGCGGGCGGGCTGCGCCATGGCGGGCAGTCTGGGCAACGGGCCCGCACGCCAAGGTCTCGGGGCTCCAGCCGACGGTTCGCACTCCGGGAAGTACTCCTCCGGCAATCACCTCGCCGTTCTGCGGCGCATGCTTGCCGTGGCGATCGAGTGGGGTCGGCTCAGTCACATGCCCGCCGCGAAGTGGCAGCTGCGGGCGCCGCCGCCGGCCTTCGACTTCCTCACGTTCGACGAGGCCACCCGGCTCGTCGACGCAGCCGGCGGGATCTGGCGGACGATGATCCTGGTCGCGATGCGGACGGGCCTGCGGCACGGCGAGGTTCTGGCGCTGCGCTGGCAGGACGTGGATCTCGTGGCAGGGCGCCTGATGGTGCGCCAGGCCCTTTCCGCCAAGAGGATCGACACGCCGAAGAACGGCCGCTCCCGTGAGGTGCCGCTCTCCGACGAGACCCTCGGGCGCTCAAGGCCCACCGGCACCTCCGCGGTGAGTTCGTGTTCTGCGTGGAGGGCGGCCAGCATCTGACCCACGACGCCTGCAAGTGCCCCCTCTGGGCTGCGTGAAAGCGCGCGGGGCTGCGGCTGGTCGGCTGGCACATGCTCCGCCACACCTTCGCTTCGCACTTGGTCATGCAAGGAGCTCCGCTGAAGGCGGTCCAGGAGCTCCTCGGGCACTCGGACATCACGATGACGATGCGGTACGCGCACCTGTCCGCCGACGCGCGCCGCGACGCAGTTCAGCTCCTTGACTTGCACAACCACGGCAACCTGACGGCAACACGGGCGGCCGAGGCCTAGAATCGGGCGTTTTTCCCGGGGAGTTGGGGTTCCGGCGTAGGGATTCGAACCCTGGCAAGCAGCGTTTCTCAAGTCGGCGAGGCTGCTCGTCTTTCGTCGCTAGGGTTCGAGAATCCCACCGCTTTCGGGGCTGCCGGCATTCCTCCCGAGTCCACCTCGTTCCACTGTGATCGACCCGGTTCTTGGAGAGATCTTGGAGACGGCGGTCGCCAGGGGGCGCGTTCCTGGCGAGTGGCTCTCACCGCTTCTTGTGCTTCGCCTTGGGTTCGGGCGGCGCGCCAGGACTGGGGGACCAGTTCGGCATCGACCGCAGCATGAATTCGTCGAACATCGGGACGGTGAAGGCGGTGTCGCCGTGTTGGGGGCTGTAGATCATGCCCTTCTTGATAAGGGTGTTCCGCAGCGGTCCCGCTGCCATGACGTCGACGCCCAGCTTCTGGGCGATCTCGCCGGACCGATGCGTCCCCGGCCCGAGCTCCGCCATGGCTCGCACGTAGTCCTTTTCGCGCGGCGTGAGCCGATCGAATCGGACGCGAAAGAACCCCTTGTCGAGCGCGCGAAGGGCCTGGGCTGTGGCACGCTTCGCGTCAGCCTCGACGATCGGAGACTCGTTAGCCACGTTCCACGCGTGGTACCCCCACTCCTGCAAGAAGTACGGGTAGCCCTTCGTCGTCCGAAGGATGATGTCGATGGCCTCGGGCTCGATCTCGACCTCGGCGCGGCGGAGAGGGGCGGAGATGGCGTCGCGCGCCGCGGCATCGTCGAGCGGGCCGACCTCCGGGAACGCGAAGAGCCGCTCGGCGTACGATTTCGCCTCGCCGGCGAGAGCAGCTAGCTGCGGGAGGCCGGCGCCGAAGACGACGAAAGGCAGGCCCTTCTGGGCGACGCGATGGACGGCCACGATCAACGCTGCGAGATCTGCCTCCGACAGGTACTGAACCTCGTCGACGAGGACGGCGATCGCGCTTCCGGCCTCCTTCGCTGCACGCGAGACCGCGAGCAGCACCTCCGGAAGATCAGCCTCCAGGCTTCCCGAATCAGCGGTCCCCGTCTCGGGCTCCACCGTGAACTCGACGTCGCCCACCTTGACCTTGAACGCCTTGGCAAAGGCTCGCAGGATGCCGAGCGCTCGCTTGGCGACGACGCCAGCCTGGTCGATACGGCTCAGTTTGAAGAGCAGGTGGCGAAGGGGAGGCACCAGCATGTCAGCCAGCCGCCGGTCCTCGGGGGCCTCGAGCACGACGGTCTCGTACCCGTCGCTCTCGGCGATGTCGGCGATGCGGTTGAGAAGGACGGTCTTGCCGACTCCCCGGAGCCCGAGGAGCATCTGGCTCTTCGCGGAACGCCCGAGCTTCACCCTCCCCAGCGCGACGCGCACGCTTGAGATGATGTGCTCCCTGCCTGCGAGCTCGGGGGGCTGGGTGCCAGCACCAGGAGCGAAGGGGTTCGCCGTCTCGTCCATCGGGGTTGTAGGAGAGTATGCATGGTTTATGGCCCACGCCAGTAAACTAAGTAATCCCCTTCCAACCGCCACGTCTGGGGCGCCTACGGCCTTCGCGGTGGCGGCTGGACGGACGGCCGGAGCGGACCTCCGAGTAGCTCGGCCTTGGACGATTCGGCAGCACGACGCCGCTCGAACGTGGTGCGGATCGCAGCGCTCAGCGTCGGCCCGTCGAACGCGAACGTCTGCGCGAGGAACCACACGCCCGAACGGACGCGGCGATGTTCGTCGAGCTGCTCTTCTTCACGCGAGCGCCTCGAGATAGGGTCGCATCACGTTCGTCACGCGCGAAGCCGCCCTTCCCGCTAGCGCAGCTGCGACGATCAGGCTGGACGCTCATCGAGCGCTTCCCTTCGCGTAGGCCGCCATCAGTAGAAGGAGCACGAAGACGAGCGCGACGGCGAGTCCCGCGACGTTGGGAGGCCGCTGCCGAGGCGACGGCCTGCCAGGTGTTCGATAGGGGGAGTTGTCCATGTCGGATCGCGGGTAGAGGCATCAGGCCTTTCTGCAACGACCGCACCGTGGCACCACGCACGAAAGAACCGGATTCTCTCCAGCATCGATCCGGAAACTTTCCGGATCCTAAGTTCCTCGTCGACGCCAACTGCGCGAGTGCGCATCCGACATTCGGCGAACGACCTAGAGGCCGATCGAGCCTCAGCTCACCGCTGCCGTCTCAGCCTGTGTCGCGGTGGGCCGCTTGGTCGACCAGCGTCCTGCGTCGCCAGCGCAGCCATCAACGCCTCCAACTTGCGGATCAGGATAGCGACCTCGAAGGCGCCCAGTGGGTGGACATCCTGCCATACCCTCAACGCGGCAATCACGTTGGGGATGTTCCGGGATGTCAGGCACTCAGTGGCGCTCTCCGAGATCGGGGCAAGAGCGGACTGACCGGGCAGGAGTCCCAGGAATGGGAGGCCAGAAAACGCAAGCAGCACGGACCGCAGGCCGTCCATCGCCTCGAGCACACACCGCTCGGCCGGGTCGGGCGAAGAACGCAACCGCCCTCCTGCGAGCTCCTTGAGCATGGCCGCAGGCCAAGCATTTTCTGGGCCCGTGTGTGAACGCGTAGTTACGAAGTTTCGCACGGAGTTCCTCCAGATCGGTCACGGAGAATTTCCGTTCGGTCACGACGACCCGCGCGAGCGCTGCCTCCGCTCGTCCCGCAGAGCATGCGACATGCGCGATGTAAAGACTGCGTCGACGGCCTGGTAGCCCCGGGGTCAGACGAACTCGTCAGAGAAACGTCGCGCTCGCGCTGATGCCCGAGATCCCTTCGAGGATGACCGTCGCGTTGTTTGCGGTCACGACGGTCGTGGAAAACCGATCGAGGTTCATGATGGCCGAGTCGCCGGCCGCGACGTTTTGCAGGAGACTGCTTGGGACACTCAAGTTTCCGGCGGCGTCGGCCACGGTGCAAGCGATGATCCAGCTCGCCGTGGTCTCGAACCACAGCATGACCTGGTCGCCAGCCACGAAGCCGGAGGTCCACTGGATGGAGAAGTCCTGGCTCCGATCAATCGCGGTCGTGGTCGCGGGCGCGGTCAAACTCGGCGGAGCAACGCCTTCGAGCGGCGCGACCGTCTGCAACGACCCGGCAAACGACTGCACGGCTGCACCTGACGCGGTCACGCGCAGAACGTCCCCCGGGGTCCAAAGCGTGGCCGACTGCAGGGCGTAGCCCGACTGCAGATTGCCTACGAGCGACAGGGCCGGCATGCCGCCGCCCGGATCGACCTGGATGTCTCCCGCCAAGGCCGAGCTTGCGCCGCGCAAGGGGGTCGTTGGGGCGTAGCAGCAACCGGCCACGACCTCGTTGTCGGCGGTGCAAGATCCCAGGAACGGGAGGACGAGAGGGGTCGCGGATGAGGAGAAGCTCGCCAAGATCTCCTGCGACACATCCGAGAGCTGCACCGCCGTTACATAGCCCGAAAACTGCGCGGCGGGCGGGCCCCCGCCGTCGACCTGCCCGCTGCCCCCGACTTGCCCGCCGCATGCCAGGAGCGAGGCCGCCAACGCCACAAGACGGGGCCGAGAGTGCGCGCGAAGTTCCGGATCCACCTAGCCGCCTATGTAATAGGCACTCCGGGCCTGTGTGCAAACGCCCGCTTACGAAATTGGCCCTTCCGGCTTTCGGGTGGGCGTAGACAAGCGACGAGCGGGATCGTGGCCCGGATCGAGGGTGGCGGATCGAGCGTGAAGGGCTCGTTGGCGGGGTGAGCGCGGGGCGTCCTACGATGCCGTGATGCAGGATAGGGAGCTGTACCGAGTGCTCTTGGGGCTGGAGGCGCCGTGGACAGTCGGGCGAGTCGACCTGGACGTGAAGAGGCAGCGCGTGGAGGTCTTCGCCGAGCATGGTGCGCGCAAGAGCTGGCCCTGCCCGGAGTGCGGGGAGCCCTGCGGGCTGCATGACCACGACGAGGAGCGGACGTGGCGTCACCTCGACAGCTGCCAGTTTCAGACCCATCTGCACGCGCGGGTGCCGCGGGTGCGGTGCGACAAGCACGGCGTCAAGCAGGTGAAGGTCTCGTGGGCCGAGCCGAAGTCACGCTTCACGCTGCTGTTCGAGCGGTTCGCCATCGACGTCTTGTGGGAGACCGACGTCCTTGGCGCGGCGCGCATCCTGGACATCAGCTGGGACGAAGCGCACGGCATCATGGCTCGTGCGGTGGCTCGCGGGATGAGACGCCGAGAGCACTCGGTGCCCGAGTACGCCGGGCTCGACGAGAAGGCGATCGCTCGCGGACACACGTACGCGACCATCGTGTGCGACCTGAGCAGCGGCCACGTCATCGACGTTGCCCCGGACCGGACGACCGAGAGCGTGTACCGCTGCCTCGGGAGCTTCTCGCTCGACGAGTTGGCCGGCATCAAGGCCGTGGCCATCGACATGTGGCAGCCCTTCATCCGGGCCATGACGACGTTGCTGCCCGACGCAACCGAGCGGATCGTCTTCGACCGCTTCCACATCGTCTCGCACATGAACAACGCGGTCGACATCGTGCGCCGTGGCGAGAACCGCCTGCTCCGGGCAGTCGGCGACGACCGGCTGGTGGGCAGCAAACACCTGTGGCTCTACGGAGCCGAGAACGTACCCGAGGAGCGCGTCTCGGACTTCTTGCCGCTTCGCAACGCCAACCTCAAGACAGCGCGCGCGTGGGCCATCAAGGAGACGCTGCGATCCCTGTGGGACATGCCCACGCTGGCTCGGGGCGAAGAACTCTACAAACGCTGGCACTTCTGGGCGACGCACTCGCGCCTCCAGCCCGTCGAGAAGGTCGCGGCCATGATCCGACGGCATCTGCCAGGGGTGCTGTCCTACTTCACCCATCGGATCACCAACTCCGCGAGCGAAGCGCTCAACTCGACGATCCAGATGATCAAGAAACGGGCGTTCGGCTTCCGCAGCTTTGACAACTTCCGCGTCGCCATCCTCTTCCGTTGCGGCGGTCTTCAGCTACACCCGTGATCCGAGCCACCCGAAACCCGGAAGAGTCACGAAATTGCGAACGGATTCTCCGGATCGGTTCCGAGAATCCACCGCCACACGCCTGAACGCTCGCGCCGCCGCAGCCGTTGCCCACCACCGTCTCGCGGGCGGAGGGGGTCCCGTGCGCTTCATTGGATCCCGCCGTCGGGAGACCGGCGCCGTTCGCGGGGAGGCCAGACCCAGGGACATCAGTCGCTCGATCCGAAACGTGCCTCATGGATGCATGTCATGCTCCTTGAACTGCAAGCGTAGGTCGCACGGTGGCCGCATGCGGTGACGTCGAACGTCACCGTCGCATAATTGTGGTCTGTTTGGGTGAGAACGGGGATTAACGAAATCTGACTCGTCGAACATCGGAACTCGTACGACGCTCGCGATCGCGCCGCTTCCGCCTCTCGACCCGCGCCGTCTTCCGCGGCGGGCGCCATGGCGCCCTGCTGGGCACACGCACTCAATGTGGCCAATGGGGCCGCGAAACCGAGGATCGCACTACGAAACGACCGCCGCCTGGCGTTTCCTGTCATGGGACGGTGTCCATCGGTCGACGACGCGTCACGTGCGACTTTCAGACGAAGGAGACTAGGTCGCTCAGCTTTATGTGAATACCGTGCACCGCGATGTTTGTCGGATGGTTCTTTAGCACCATCACGCCCAGGTCAATTTTCAGAATGCTGACTGACATCGTCACGGCCGCCATCGCGAGCTTAAGCACGTCCGCGGAGACGTTCAGCGGCGCCGTCCCCGAGAAGTTAACACCTACCACCGTGCTCGTCTTGCCCCCCGTGACGTGGACCGTCTGCCCGCTGTGGATAGTCGAGTCCTGCCCCCCCGAGATGAAGGAATGCGCGTGCCCGTTGACGGTGCTCGACGTGTTCCCGTACACGGTCGTGTCCTGCCCGCTCCGAATCGTGGAGCTCACGTGCCCTGCCACGACCGTGGTCTTGTCGTTGGTGATGGCGGCGTATTGGGTTCCGGCGAGGTACGAATAGCGGTCGCCGTATATCTCCGAGGACTGCGCCACGTTCGACACGGGGAGGTTACCGGGATCCACGTTGGGCAGAGAGAAGGTCGTGAAGGGCGAGCCGCCCGAGCCCGTTCCCACCAGGGGAACCGAGGGGTTTGTCTGCGCGGGCGTCGCCTGAGGCGCCTTCAGCGGCGAGTAGACGATCGAGTGGATGCCGTGAGTGACGGTGGTGCGCTTCATTCCCTCGAGCCACGAGAGGACGTTGCCGTAGACCGAAGAGTTCTGCGCGACCGACGTCGGAATCCACGACCTCGGGAGAGTCGCGGGAGGCCGGATCGGCAACGAGACCAGCAGCGCCTCCAGCACCGTCGTAGCCTGGTTCAGATTGGCCTGCGCGGCTTTCACGGCGTTGTCGAAGGCGGTCTGCACCGCGGAGAGCGCGGAGCTGAGGTACGAATGCAGGGCGTTCCAGTAATCTTCCGTCTGCTCGATCGTCGGAGGGACGTATCGCCCGTTGACGTAGGTTGTCGGAGGAGGGCTTGGCGCCGCGCCGAGATTGGTGAGCGCAGCCTGCGCCTGACTGGCGCCCGCCTGAGTGACGGGGTAAGTCGCGGCCGTCCCGGCCGCGCTGACCACCTGCCTGAGCGACGAAAGATACTGCGTCATCGAATACGCGGGATCCCCGTGCTCGGGGCCTTCCGGGTACACCGGCGGCACCGGCCCCAGCGTCTGGAGGGATGCCACGGCGGCGTTCGCCTGCTGAAGAGCCGCCTGCGCCGTCGTCACGGCCGCGTTGTCCTGCGCGAGTTGTGTGGGCGCATTGCCGTAGGTCCACTGGATCGCCCCGGCGTACTTGTCCGACGAGTAGACGACCGATGTTTGGCCCGCCTGCACGAGCGCATAGGCGTGACCGCGCGTGTGCGACCGAGCGTCGTTGGCAGTGAGGGTCATGTTGTCCCCGCCCACAATCTTCACGTCAGAGCCCGGCGCGAGCAGGTATGGCCAGTTCGACGGCGACGGGCTGGGCGGATACGGCACGGCCACCGGCGCGGTCGTCGGTAGGGTGAACCCCGGATAGGCGCTCTGGTTCAGGATGTCGAAGGCGGTCGCGTCCGTAGGGATGGTGACCGCAGGAAGCGTGGGATCGGGAAGCGGATCAACGCCGCCGAGGCCACGCCGGATGTTGATGTACTGTGGATCGATGGTGGGACTCGGGCTCCCAGGCATGGCGCTGGTGCTCGCCTGCTGCACCTTGTCCGCGTCCGACTCCATGGTGCCCACGGCGCTCTTGAGCGCCTTGACCGCAGCCACAGCCGCCGTGGCGAGCGTCGTACTGGGCGTCGTCGCCCCCGCGGTGATGATCGCTTGGACCGCAGTGACGGCGGTGCCGAGGTCTGTCTGAACCTTCTGCGCATCGGTCAGAACCTGCTGCGCATTGGGGTCGCCTGGGTTGAGTTGCAGCCACTGATTCAGGGCGTCGAGGAGCCCGTTGGGAGCTTGCGGGTAAGTCGTCGGGATGGCCGCGCCGCTGGGGTTGCCGGCCAGGTCGTACTGCACGCACGTGGCCTGCAAGTACGTGTCGGTCGGGCCCTGAAGGACGATCATGATCGTCTGCCAGTTGGAGAGCGTGGTGGCCGTGCCGGCGTCGGTGTTCGCGGTGCCCGCGTCCTTCGCGGTCGCGGCGACGAACGTGTTGATCCACACGAGGAGATCGGCGCCGATGTCCTGCTCCAGGTACTCCATGAAGGTCGGGCCCAGCAGCGACGAGACCTCGGAGGCCGCCGTCTGATCGCCGGACGTCATTACCCCCCGTCCGATCACTGTGACCCTCGCCCGCTCGACCAGCGTCTCGGTGTCGTCGCCCGTGTAGCTCGTCGAGAGCTGCGTCGTGTACGTGAGGCTCGTGCCGTCCGTGTTCTTGACGACGTTGTAGAGGACGGGATTGGGCGCCACCATCGGAAGCCCCGCACCGCCGAGATGCGGCACAATCGTCGCGCCCAGGTGCATGTACGTGTTGCTGCTCGGTGTCTTGAGCTGGACGTACTGCTTGCCCTGCTGGTCCTCCATCGTGATTTGATTCATCCCACCCGTCTGGATCACGTTCTTCGTCGCGTTGCCGCTGTGCACGACGGCGGGGCTGAGCGGGTTGGGCACCGCCCCCGCGATGAGCGGCCGGTCGGGATCCCCCCCGAGAAAGCTGAGGACGACCTCGGTCCCCTTGCGCAGCGGCAGGTGCATCCCCTCGGGGCTCCCCGCGTGCGGCTGCATCATGCGGATCCTCGCGGACGCCTGGGAACCGTGCCCAGCGCGCTCGTCGAACCGGAACTTCACCAGGTAGCGGCCGTGCTGGTCGAGCTGCGCGTAGTCGCTGTCGGCGTCCCCATCGATGACGCCCCCCTCGACGCCGTGGACGCGCGGCGTCGAGGTCTTGAGCTCCGGGCGAAACTGCACGTCGCCCGGGATGGCCTCGAGGTCCACCCGCAGTCCCTCGTCGGGTTCGTTCTCACGTCCGAGGATCGCCTTGAAGCTGCCCAGATCGCCCGTCGCGTGCCCCCGGATCCGAAGCTTGGTGACCAGGTAGTCGCCGTCGAGGCTCTGACGAGGGTGCCCCAAGAGCGCGAAGTGTTGGCCAGCGTGCAGCCCTTGCAACCTCCCCTCGCCACGAAAGATCCTCCGCCGTGAATAGAGGCCCTCGGCCCGCAGCTTGGCGATCCGGTTGGCCTCCTTCGGCGTCGTGACTTTCGCCCCACGCACCCGGAGCTCGCCCTGGTTGCCCCCCTCGACCACGGCCTGCCCCATGACCGGCAGCGCGGGGCGCAGGTAGTCGTAGTCGTCGACCTGCACGCGCCCCGGGACCGTATGGTGCTCGACCCGGAAGCGGCGCAGACCGTCGGCCTCCCGCAGGCCGACCGACGTCTGGTAGGCCGCGCTCACCTTCGCGGGCGGGTGCTTCCCGCGGTCGTCCGTGATGATCAACCGCTCCCGCGTCCCGTCATGCTCGAAGTGGTAGTAGATTCCGTCGCGCTCCATCCAGCGCGCCAAGAAATCCAGCGTGCTCTCGCGGTACTGGCACACGAAGTCGATCGGCTCGTAGTCCCTCGAGAGCCGAAACTCGCACTCTGCCACGTCGAAGCCGGCCTCGCGGAGAAGCGTCTGCAGGATCGACGGGACCGTCTCGCCCACGAACACGCGGCTGTGCCGGTCGTGCCCCAACGCGTCCCTGACTCGCGGAACGAGCAGTACGCGGTAGACGTCGTACTCGGCCATGTTCTCGATGACGCTCATGCCACCGATGACACCGTGCACCACGCTGCCCTCGGCGGCGTCCGACTGCACCGTCAGCGTCGCGGTCGCACCTGTCGCATGTCCCAGGTCCGCGTCGGGATCCACCAGCAGATCGATCTCGTAGCGGTAGGTTGCCGAGATCTCCTCGGTTCCGTCGAACGCAAGGACGCGCACATCGGAGGGTAGACCGCTCGACTCCAGGATGAACGGATCGCGTTTGAGCTGATCTTGCATAGGTTCCCCTCGGAAAAGGACAGAACGGTCCGGCCGAACCGAGCACGTTTCGTTCCGTGGAGAGCACAGCCCAGAACAGCGAACGCGCTCCGAAGGAACACGGAATATTTCCGGGTCTCGACCGGAAAAATTCCGGATCGAGGGCGCGATCAAACCGCGACTGCGGGGGTAGCGCGAGGCACCCGCCCCAGCTACAGCTCATCTCGTGTTTGCCAATTGCCAGATGCTCGGCATGGACCTCGGCTTTCCCGACGTCTGCCTGACTCCGGCAGGCCCAGCGGTCGTCCCGATTCCGTACCCGAATATCGCCTTGGGCCCGACGGCCATCCCGACGGCGCCCAACGTACTCTTCGCGGGTGCACCCGCGCACAACCTCGCGACCACTATTCCGATGAGCAACGGCGACAACGCCGGCGTCGGCATGGGCGTCATGTCTGGCACCGTCATGGGACCCGTACGGCACGTCACCGCGGCGTTCACCGTGCTCGTGGGCGGGATGCCGGCCACGCGGCTGACGAGCCTGTCGCTCCACAACATGACCAACTGCCCCGTCGGCGTGCGCCTCGTGCCCAGCCAGCCGACGGTGCTACTGCTCGCTCCGTAGGTCGCTTCGAGGAGGGGAGGGCGAGGCGAAGCATGAAGGTCATCAAACCGAACGCTCTGGGGGTCCTCAGCCGGACCTACGAGAACGGTGGCCAGGCTTTCTTCTCGGTCGCTGGCCTCGTCTTCTTTGCCTTCGGGGAGGGCGCGCGGCTGCTGACCGAACAGGACCTCTGGAAGACCGTCCCCGGTGAGCTCGGCGAGGAACCGCTCGACCTCTGCATGCCGAAGGTGCGCGGCGAGGTACTCGTGAACGGCAACGCCTACCCGTACGGAGGCGCGCGCCCGGTGTGCTCGATTCGCATGCGGGTGGGGTCGATGATCGACAAGACCTTGCGCGTCGTGGGCGACCGCACGTGGAAGAGCGGCGTGCCCACCGACCCGGCGCCCTTCTCCGACATGCCCGTGACCTATGCGCGCGCCTTCGGAGGTCCCGGCTTCGCTAGCAACCCGACGGGTAAGGGCTTCGCACCGTCGCGCGAGCTGCCGAACGTCGAGGACCCGCGCGCCCTCGTCGTGGCGCCGCGCGACCGCCCGAAGCCTGCGGGCTTCGCCTCGATTGACTTCACGTGGCCGCAGCGCGCATCGAAGGCGGGGACTTACGACAAGAAGTGGCAGAAGACGCGCTACCCGGGCTTCCCCGAGGACATGGACTGGACCCTCTTCCAGGCCGCGCCCGACGACCAGTGGATCGAGGGGTTCTTCTCGGGAGACGAGGCGTTCTCGATCGAGCACATGCACCCCGAGAAGGCCGTGCTGGACGGGAAGCTTCCCGGCGTGCGCGTGCGTGTCTTCGTGCGCTTCAAGGGAACGGACGTGCTCAGCGAGGTCTCGACGCGGGTCGACACAGTGCGCCTCTTCCCGCACCTGGAGCGCGGGGTGATGGTCGCCCGGGGTCTCGTGAAGGTCGCGGAGGACGACGCACACGACGTCGGACAACTGATGCTGGCTCTGGAGACCATGGGCTCCGAGAAGCCGTTCGAGCACTATCAGGGCGTCCTCGCGGCGAGGCTCGAAAAGAAGAGCGGGTACCTCGCGGCGCTGCGGGAGAGCGACCTCACCCCGCCGCGCGATCCGGCCCGGAAGAAGGACCCGGCGCCAGGCGCGGAGCTGGCGCCCGAAGGCCGGTTGCGAAAGCGGATGCGGGTGCGGCAGGAGAACGCACGAAAGGACCTCGTCGAGCGGCTGGCGAGCCTCGGCGTCGCCGACGCCGGCTCGATCGTGCCGGAGCTTCCAGCCGAGCCCGAGGTCCCCGAGTTGGAGGATCTGGGCGTGATCGTTGGCCAGCTGATGGAGCAGGCGGAGCAGGCCAAGGCGGACGCAGAGACGAAGAAGGTCGAGGCCGACCAGGCGGCGCGGGCATCGTTCGCCTCGCAAGGTATGGACTACGACGAGGAGATGAAGAAGGCGGCCGCGGCCGCCGGGGGACCGCCAAAATACTCGGCGGAGGCGGAGATCGCGAAGCTCGCCGCGATGGTCCGAGCGGCAAGGCAGGCGGGGATCGAGTCGACGGAGCTGGAGGCACAGCTCGCTGACCCCACCACGCTCGAACGCATGCGCCGGCAGGAGGCGCAGGTCCGCGAAGCCTACCGGCGGTTCGCCCACCAGTTCCCCGCCGCGACGCGGCTCGAGGGCCAGGAGGCCGCTCGACTACGCGCCGAGGTTGACGCGTCGCTGCGAGAGCGGCGGCCTCTCGCGCGACGCGATCTCACCGGGGCGGACCTCGCGGGGATCGACCTCACGGGCGCCGATCTTCAGGGGGTGCTCCTCGAGGGCGCGAACCTGGCCGGGGCGAAGCTCGGGGGCGCCGACCTCACGGCGGCGGTGCTGGCCCGGGCCGATCTGACCGGCGCCAGTCTCTTCGCAGCCAAGCTCCCCGGCGCGAACCTCGGTAAAGCCAAGCTCGCCGGGGCCGAGCTGGGGAGCGCGGACCTCGAGCGCGCGACTCTCGCGAAGGCCGACCTATCCGGCGCCGTGCTGCGCGACGCGCTACTCGTCGGGGCAGACCTGCAGGAGACCGTGCTGGCGACCGCCGATCTTTCGCGAGCGCGAGCGGCGCAGGCCATCTTCCTGAAGGCGGAGCTCGGCACGACCAGGCTGGCCGGCGCCGAGCTGACGAAGGCGGTGTTCATCGAGTGCGACATGGAAGGGACTGACCTGACCGGAGCAAACCTCTCGAGCGCCACGTTCGTCACCGTGCGGGGCGATGGTGCGGTCTTCACGGGCGCGAACCTCACCAAGGCGAGCTTCGTGAAGGACAGCCGCTTCGCAGACGCGCGCTTCGCCGGAGCGACCCTCGCGGAGTGCAACCTTCGGGGAACGGTCCTCGAACGTGCCGACTTCACCGGCGCGGTCCTGGAGCGAGCGGACCTCAGCGAGGCGAACCTGACGAAGGCTTGCCTGGCGAAGGCCCGCGCGCAGGGGGCACAGCTCCTCCGCGCGGATCTGACCGGCGCCGACCTCACGGGTATCGACCTGAAGGACGGTAGCCTCTCGAAGGCCTGCATCGCGGGAGCGAACCTCACCGACGCAAACCTGTTCGCCGTGGACTTCGCCAAGGTGAGGGGTGACGGCGAGACGAAGCTCCTGGGCGCCAATGTGAAGCGGGCACGAGTCGTAGGCACCCGCGGGGTGACGCCGTGACGCGCGACGAGCTGCACGCGCGGGTCCAGGGCGGGGAGCCCGTGATAGG
>JBEKGQ010000195.1:0-10030 GCA_050012715.1 Polyangiaceae bacterium | reverse complement strand
CCAAGACCGGCGCGCCCACCGTCGACGCCAGCGCGGGCTGGCTCCACGTCGGGGTCGTCGGGGGAATACTCACGTACCTCTAGAAGACACCCTAGCGGCGCTTGCTCTTCTTCGCGCCGCGCGGCGTCGTCTCCGTCAGCGGGTAGTCGATCGTCGCCCCCAGCGCCTTCCTCCGCTTGTCGACCTCGCGCTGCAGGGTCGCCACCGCGCCCGCCCGCTCGTCGTAGATGCGGCTGTGCTTGCGCTTCATCTTCGGGTCGCTCAGCAGCGCGTAGGTCAGCCACGGGAAGACGGCGGTCACGTCCGCGTGCACGTAGATGCTCCCGCTCTCCACGCTCGCCGCGCTGACCTTGCCCCACGTGTGGCCCTCGCCGGCCGGGCACGAGCTGAGCGCGCCGTTGTCGACCGGGTCGACGCAGAGCTGCACGTCGATGTCGAAGCCGTGGGTCGGGACGCCGAGGATCTGGTCGAGCAGCGGCTCGCCCTGCAGCGTGTAGTTCTTGGGCACCCCGCCGCCGAGGATCCACACCGCCATCGGCTTCTTCCGCGTCGCGAAGCAGTGGTGCTGCATCGCGCCCATCTCGAACACGTCGTCGTTGACGTCGAGCTCGAGTCGGAACGACTCCCCGAGCAGGCGCTTGAGCTTCACGATGTTGAGGAAGATCGACCCGTCCTGCACCGCGCCGACGAAGATCGGCACGCCGTACTTGTACGCGGTCGACAGGAGCGAAGGCTCCTTCACGCCGAGCGCCTTCTCGATCTCCGCCAGGCGGGCGCCCAGCAGGTAGTGGAGCTCGGGGGTCGTCATCCGCTTCTGGAACTCCGGGCCGCGGAGCAGCGCCGAGAAGAGCCGGTCCGTCTCGAGCAGCGTCTCCTCCCAGAAGCCGAGGTCGTAGATGCGGATGATGCGGGCGAGGCGGTATTGCAGGTCGCCCGCGGTGGGGTCGATCTCGCGGATGCGGTGCCCGATGATGCGGTGCGCATCGTGGTAGAGGTTGGCGCCCGTCGTCGTGATGCAGTCGACCAGGCCCCGGTCGAGCAGCGGGATGAGGCAGGACTGGTGCAGCCCGGCCGGCGTCATCGCCCCGCTGAACGTGAGGAAGATCGCGCAGTCCTGCTCCACGCTGCGCCGCATGAGCTCGTAGGCGGTCCGCTCCTGCCGGCCGACGTAGGCGGGGAAGCGCTCGGTCAGGATCTGATGAGGCGTCTCTTTCCCGGTGATCGCGCGGGGCGTCACGTCGCGCGAGCGCTCGAAGCGACGGCGGAAGGGGCCAGGGTTCTTGGGCATGGGGGCGGAGAAACCACCCCAGACGGACCTCAGGTGTCAAGCCTGGCTTGCCCGCGCACCGGAAACGGTGCATTCCATGGGCGCCATCCGATGACGACCTCGCCGCCGCTGAGCGTAGCCTTTCCGACTCTCGACCCGGCCAGCGCGCTCACCGCGCCGTCCCCCTCCCTCATCCGCCCCGGGAGCTTCGAGCAGCTCGCCGCGCTCCCGGACGAGTGCATCGACGTGGCGACGGGCGCGGCGCTGATCGCGCGCGATGCCTACGGCACGCTCGACGTCGAGCGCCTCCTCGCACGCCTCGACGACCTCGCCGCTCCTCTCGCGGGACGGGACCTCGCCTCGCTCTCGCCCGAGGCCCAGGCCGACGCCATCTCGGCGCACCTCTACGAGGCCCACGGCTACCGCGGCAACGAGGCCGACTACTACGACCCGCGGAACAGCCTCCTGCCGGACGTGCTCGATCGAAAGCTCGGCATCCCCATCACGCTGGCCCTCGTCTTCTGCGAGATCGCGCAGCGGGTCGGCGTGCGCGCGCGCGGGGTGAGCTTCCCGGGGCACTTCCTCGTGCGCGTCGACGCGCGCGAGCGAGAGGACGCGCCGGTGGCGGTCGACCCGTTCTTCGGCGGGCGGCGCCTCGACGAGGCGGGCCTCAAGAAGCTGCTCGAGCGCGCCGCTCCCTCGCAGAAGCTCGTCATCGAGGAGCAGCTCGCGCCCGCCACCGCGCGGACGATGCTCGTCCGCATGCTCATCAACCTGAAGTGGATCTACGCGACCCGGGGCGACTTCGCGCGGGCCCTCCTGGCGCTCGACCGCATCATCTCGCTCATGCCCGACTCGGTGCCGGCCCTGCGCGAGCGCGGGATGCTCGCGGCGAAGCTCGGCATCAACGAGGCGGCGCGCGCGGACCTCTCGCGGCTGCTCGAGCTCGTCCCGCAGGCCGCCGACGCGGGGAGCATCCGCCAGCGCCTCGAAGAGCTGCGCGCCAAGCAGAGTGTTCTCAACTAGCGCCGTCGTCGCCTCCGGCGCGTGCGCGCAGGTCCACTGGGACGCGGGGGCGCAGGCCGGCGTGACGAAGCGATTCGCGGCGGGCGGCGACTCCGGCGCGCCGTCGCCCGGGTTCGGTCCGTCCCTCGAGCTGCAAGGCCACGTCGCGCTCGTGCCGATGGTCCGCGTCGGCGCCTACCTCGGGACCGACCTCTCCCCGGCGGCCCCCGACGGGCTGCGCACTTTCTGGGACGGCGGCCTCCACGTCCGCATCGCGCCGCCGCTCCTCTCCTGGCCCTGGCGCACCTGGCTCTTCACGGGGCTCGGCTACTCGTACGCCGAGAACCTCGGGCCCCCCCTCCCCGGCGGCTTCCTCGAGGTGCCGGCCGGCGTCGGCCTCGGGCGGAAGATGGGTCCCCACGCGCTCCTCTTCGCCGAGCTGGGCGGGCGAATCGACTTCGCCTTCTATGGGCGCATGTACGACCGCTCCGCGGTGGAACCAGCCGGGACGACGGGCGAAAGCGGCGACCCGTACGTGGGCAAAGACACGTTCGCCTTGTCGCTGAGCGTGGGGCTAAGCTTGGAAGAGTAGCGCGGCGGCCCCTCGGGCCTCTCTGCGCTCGGCTTCTCGCATGAGCACTCCCTCCAACCGTACCGGCGGCGCCGCGACGAAGGCCGACGGCCCCCGCGGGACACCCGGGCGACAGGAGGCGCGCCCGAGCGAGCGCCCGAGCCAGCGCCCGGGCGGGCCGGAGTCGCTCGTCGGGCGCATCCTCAGCGGGCGGTACCTCATCGAGCGCGTCATCGGCGAGGGCGGGATGGGCGCGGTCTACCAGGCCGAGCACACCCACATGCACAAACGCCTCGCGGTGAAGGTCCTTCACCCCGAGATGAGCCGCCTCTCGGAGGTCGTCGCCCGCTTCGAGCGGGAGGCGATGGCAGCGGCGCACATCGAGCACCCCAACGTGGCGGCGGCGACCGACTTCGGCAAGCTCGACGACGGCTCGTTCTTTCTCGTCCTCGAGTACGTCGAGGGCAAGAGCCTCCGCGAGGCCATCGCCGCCGGGCGCCTCGAGCTCGGCCGGGCCATCCACGTCACGCGGCAGATCGCCAGCGCCCTCGCGCGCGCCCACGCCCTCGGCATCGTGCACCGCGATCTCAAGCCCGAGAACGTGATGCTCGTGCAGCGCGAGGACGACGCCGACTTCGTGAAGGTCCTCGACTTCGGCATCGCGAAGGTCCCCGTGGGCTCGCTCGTCGGCGAGCACAAGGTCCCCGGGCAAGCGCTGACCCAGCTCGGGATGGTCTACGGCACGCCGGAGTACATGGCGCCGGAGCAGGCGCTCGGTCAGGTGGTCGACCTGCGGGCCGACCTCTACGCCCTCGGCGCGATGGCGTTCGAGATGATAACCGGTCACCGCCCCTTCGACCACGAGAGCAAGGTGACGCTGCTCGGGATGCACGTGACCGCGCCCATCCCGCGCATGAGCGAGCGCGCGCCGGACGCGAACATCCCGCCCGAGATCGAGGCGGTCATCACGCGCCTCCTCTCGAAGGAATCCGGCAGCCGCCACAAGGACGCGAAGGAGCTCATCGAGGAACTCGACGCGGTCGCGACGACGCTGGCGGAGCGCGGGCGCATCTCCGACCCGTTCCCGGCGAAGTCCGCCGTCGGCTCGCGGCGGGCGAGCATGGCCGACACCGGGCCGCGCTCGGCGATGACGACGAACCCCACCGTGAGCGCGCAGCACCAGGGCATGGCGTCGCTCGTGGGCGCGTCGGTCGGCAACGGGCTGAAGGCGTGGTCGCCCTGGACGGGGCGGAAGATCGCGGCGGTCGCGGGGGCGGCGGTGGGCGCGGTGGCGCTCGTCGTGGTCGGCGTCGTCTTCGCCGGCTCGATGCACGAGAGCCCCGCCGCGTCGTCCCCCTCCACGACGCCGAGCGGGGGGCCGACGCCGAGCGCGTCCTCCCCGCCGCCTCCGCCGGCGCAGCCCGACCCGACCGCGGACGCGGTGGTGAGCGCCGCGCAGGGCAAGATCGAGAAGGGCGACTTCGCGACCGCGACCGACGAGCTCCTCGCGGTCGAGAAGACGGACCCGCAGCGCGCCGACGTGCACATGCTCCTCGAGCGCGCGTACACCGGCGTGCGAAACCCGCAGGGGGCGATGCACGAGGTCGGCCTCTGGCTCGCGGTCGACCCCGGCGCGGTGACCGACATCCACCTGCAGGAGGACGTCCGCAACGCGGCCCTCGTGCGCGAGACGCAGGACGAGGCGTTCTCGCTTCTCGAGACGAAGATGGGGATGCGCGGGATCGACATCGTCTTCGACATCGCCTACGGCGCGTCCGGCCGCGGCTACCCTCAGGCCGCCGCGCGCGCGAAGCGCGAGCTCGACCTGCCCGACGTCCGCAAGCGCGCGAGCCCCGCCCTCGGCGCGCTCATCGCCTTCCGCGAAGCCAAGACGTGCGACCAGAAGCACGCCCTCCTCGACACCGTCCGCGACAAGGGTGACATGCGCCTCATCGCCGAGCTGCGGCCCTACGAGTCGACCCGCGGCTGCGGCTTCCTCGGTCGCAGCGACTGCGCCCCCTGCATGCACCGTGATCACCTGCTCGAGGAGGCCAAGCAGGCCATCCTCGAGCGCGCGAAGTCGCAGCAGTAGCCCCGCCGCTCCTAGATCCCGAAGCGCTCCCGGTTCGCGCGGACGAACTCGACGTACGCCTCCGCCGGCAGGCGCGGCTCGACCTCGCCCGCTTCGACCGCCGCCTCGAGGCCCTTCTTCAGCTCGCCGATCTTCCGCGAGGGGGCAAGCCCGAAGGCGCGCATGATCTCGTCGCCGATGCCGCTCGGGAGCGGGGGCACCTGCGCGTCCTCCTCCGCGAGCATCGAGATGCGCTGCTGCAGCTCCTCGATCTGCTGCAGGCCCTTGCGCTTCTTCTCCGGGCGCTTCGTCGTGATGTCGGCGCGCGCCAGGCACAAGAGGTCCTCGAGGTGCGTCCCCAGCTCGCGCGCGAAGCGGCGCACCGCGCTGTCGGTCCAGTCCGGCGAGTACTGGTTGGCCCGCAGGTGGTGCAGTACGAGGAACCGCACCGTGTCCTTCAGCGCCGGCTCGTAGCCGAAGAGGCCCATCCGCCGGTCCAGCTTGTCGAACATGCGCGTCCCCACCTCGGCGTGACCGAGGAAGTGGACCTTGCCGTCGGGGGCGATGGAGCGCGTCTTCACCTTGCCGATGTCGTGGAAGAGCGCCGCCCAGCGGACCTCGAGGCGGGGGACCGACTGGCGCACCACTTGCTTCGTGTGCTTCCACACGTCCTTGTGCCGCCACTCCCCATCGCCGAACCCCACCATCGCGTGCACCTCGGGAAAGATCGCCGAGAGCGCGCCCGCCTCCAGTAACTCGTCGAGACCACGCTCCGGATCCTCGCCCATGACCACGCGATCGAGCCGCGCCCGCACCGCCTTCACGTCGAGCTTCGCCGCGGCGCGGAAGTCGTCCATGGACACCGGCTGCACCAGGGGGTGCGGCTCGGCGCCCTCGGCCACGCGCGCGGCCGCCTCGAGGGCGTCGAACACCCGGTCGACGTGGGGGGCCTCGGCCATGGGGGCAGCGCTTCTAGCATGCAGCCTGCCTGGATGCTCGGGCGGGGGCGGCACGTCGAGCACCCACGAAGCGGCCACGGCGTGCTCCTACCCGGCCGGCCCCTACGGCACCAACGTCGGCGACGTCGTCGACCCCACGCTCTCGTGGCAGGGCTACCTCGACGACGGCACGACGGCGCAGACCGTCGCGATGACCGACTACCTCGACTGCGACGGCTCCAAGGGCATCAACGCGCTGCTCCTCGACGAGTCGGCCACCTGGTGCTCGGACTGCGAGGCGCAGGCGCAGCGTTTCGCCGGCGAGGTGGGGACCACGTGGGCGAGCCAGGGCGTCCACGTCGTCACCCTCATGGCGCAGGATCAATCCGAGAGCCCCGCGACGCTGGCGACGGCGCTCTCGTGGCGCGACGAGTACTCGCTCACGAAGGGCGCGGTGTGCGCCGACCCGGCGTGGACCACGAAGCTCTGGAACGGCGCCTCCGCCGGGGGCAACGGCTTCCCCACCGACGTCGTCATCGATCCGCGCACCATGAAGATCGTCGCCCTGAAGGACGGCGCCGATCTCGACGACACCGTGACCAACCTCGCCGTCGCCAACGGCGGCTAGCCCTACGACAGCGGCTGGAGCACCGGCGACGACGTCGGCTGGTGGGCGCTCATCGGCTCCTCGTCCGGGAAGGCGGCGAGCTCCTCGCTCACCTTGCGGAGGTAGCCCTGCTTCACGTGGAAGGGGAGGAAGGCGCTCTTGAAGCCGCTCAGGATGATCTGCTTGAGGTCCTTCAGCGAGAGGCCCATCTGCGTGTGGCAGAGCCACAGCTCCTTGCTCACCGTCGTGTCGGTCACCAGGCGATTGTCGGTGTTCACCGTCACCCGCAGGCCGAGGTTCTTGTAGAGCTTCAGCGGGTGGGCCGCGAGGTCCCGGATCGCGCCCGTCTGCACGTTGGACGACGGGCAGCACTCGAGCGGGATGCGGTGGTCGTTCACGTAGTGCAGGAGATCGCCGTTCTCCCGCAGGCGGCAGCCGTGGCCGATGCGGTGCGCCCCGCACACGTGGATGGCCTGGGCGATCGACTCGGGGCCGTAGGCCTCGCCGGCGTGGATCGTCACGTTGATGTTGTTGTCGCGCACCAGCTGGAACGACTGCTTGTGGTGCTTCGCGGGGTGGTCGTACTCCGCGCCCGCGAGATCGAACCCCACGACGCCGCGGCCCTTGTAGGCCACCGCCAGCTCCGCCATCTCCAGCGAGCTCTCCGGCGACACGTTGCGGATGCCGCAGATGATCACGTTCGACTCGATGCCGAGCTTGTCCTGCGCCTCGCGCAGCCCCTCGAGCACGCTCTCCACCACCGTCGTCAGCTTCAGCCCGCGCCGCGTGTGCAGCATCGGCGCGTACCGCACCTCCATGTAGCGGACGTTCTCCCTCGCCGCGTCCTCCGCCAGCTCGTAGGCGATGCGCCGGAGCGACTCCTCGGTCTGCATCACCCGCAGCGTCACATCGAACGCCTTCAGGTACTCGACGAGCGTCCCGCAGTTCTGCCCGAGGTGCATCGCCGCCCGCAGCCCCGGCTCGTCGTGCGCCGGGAGCTCGATCTTCTGCCGCTCCGCCAGCTCGAGGATCGTCGATAGCCGCAGCGACCCGTCGAGGTGCACGTGCAGGTCCGTCTTCGGCAGCTTCTCGATGAGCTCGAGGGGGATCTTCGCGGCTTGGCCTTGGGGCATGACGAAAGATACCACGCCTAGCCGAGTCGCGAGCGAGGCTGTGTGCCCCGTAGTATCCACTACGGGCACCTAGTAGACACGGGGCATGCGGACGACCGTCCTCGCCTTCGCCCTCGCCTTCGCCCTCGCCCTCGCCGTCCCCGCGTGCAGCGGCGGCACCCCCGCGCCGGTGCGCGTCCCCGCGCTCGCGTCCACGCCGGCCCTCGCGCCCGCGCCCGCCCCCGCGCCCCCCCGCTTCCCCGCCGACTGGCCCTACGCCCAGGGCGCTCCCTCTCCGCACGGCAAGAACGGCATGGTCGTCACCGACAACGCCATCGGCACCAGGGTCGGCGTCTCCGTCCTCGCCTCCGGCGGCAACGCCATCGACGCCGCGGTGGCCACCGCCTTCGCGCTCGCCGTCGCGTTCCCCACCGCCGGCAACATCGGCGGCGGCGGCTTCCTCGTCGCGCGCATCGACGGCAAGCCCTACGCCCTCGACTTCCGCGAGACGGCTCCCGGTGCCGCCACGCGCGACATGTACCTCGGCCCCGACGGCAAGACGACGAAGGACTCCCGCGAAGGGTGGCGCTCGGTCGGCGTCCCCGGGAGCGTCGCCGGCCTCTGGGAGGCGTGGCACCGCCTCGGGTCGCACGAGAAGACGTGGGCGGAGCTCCTCGCGCCGGCCATCGAGCTCGCCGAGCGCGGCTTCGTCGTCGACGCCGCCTTCGACGAGGGCATCGGCTACCTCAAGGAGCGCCTCGCCAGGTTCCCCGCCTCCGCCGCGCTCTTCCTGCCGAACGGCGCGCCCCCCGCCGTGGGCTCCACGTGGCGCGACCCGGACCTCGCCGCGGTGCTACGCCGCATCGCCGCCGAGGGCCCGGCCGGCTTCTACCAGGGCCCCGTCGCCGACGCGCTCGCGCGCGGCATGAAGGACGGCGGGGGCCTCGTCACCGCCGCCGACCTCGCCTCGTACCGCGCCATCTGGCGCGAGCCCGTCCTCTACACGTACCGCGGGCGGAACATCATCGGCATGCCGCCGCCGTCGTCGGGCGCGGTCACCATGGCCATGGTCGCGCACCTCCTCGAGGGCTACGACCTCCGCGCCATGGGCTGGCACTCCGCGGCGGAGGTGCACCTCACCGCCGAGGCGATGCGTCGCGCCTTCGCGGCCCGCAACGCCAAGCTCGGGGACCCCGACTTCGTGAAGAACCCGCTCGACGAGCTCCTCTCCGACGCGTGGGCGAAGGAGCAGCGCGCGACCATCCGCCTCGACCGGGCGACGCCGACGAAGGACCTCTTCCCGCAGCTCGGCGCGGGCGCGGCGAGCGGCCCGCACACGACGAACTTCTCCGTGGTCGACGCCCAGGGCAACGCCGTCGCGCTCACCACGACGCTCAACGCGTGGTTCGGCAGCGGCGTCACCGTGCCGGGGCTCGGCTTCGTCCTCAACGACGAGATGGACGACTTCGCCACCGTGCCGGGCACCGCGAACATGTTCGGCCTGAAGCAGGGCGAGCCCAACGCGGTCGCTCCCGGCAAGCGCATGCTCTCGTCGATGTCGCCGACCGTCGTCCTCGACGGCAAAGGCAACGTGGAGCTCGTCCTCGGCGCCGCCGGCGGCTCGCGCATCATCACCGCCGTCTTCGACGAGCTGTCGAACGCGATCGACTTCGGCATGGACGCCGCCGACGCCGTGCGCGCGCCGCGCTTCCACCAGCAGGACTCGCCCGACACGCTCTTCCTCGAGCCGCGCGCGCTCCCCGCCGACGTGGTGCAGGCCCTCCACGCGATGGGCCACGAGACGAAGGACGTCGAGCACCTCGCCGACGCGCCCGCGATCGGCCGCGATGGCGGCCTCTGGCAGGGCGCCCCCGAGCCGCGCCGCGACGGCGCCCTCGGCCTGGGGCTCTGACGCGCCCTGCCGCCCTCGCTCCCGTCGGGGGCACAAAAGGGGGCGTTCGCCCGGCCCTCCCGTAGACTGGCGGATCGGGAGGTCTCATCCAATGAAGCTTTATCTCGTCGGTCTTGGTGCCACTCTTCTCTGCGGCACCGTCATGCTCGGCACGGGGTCGGTCGCGTGCTCGTCCTCGTCGAACAGCGGCAGCAGCTCGAGCAGCGGCTCGAGCACCTCATCGAGCTCCAGCGGCTCGAGCACCTCGAGCAGCGGCTCCAGCACGTCGAGCTCCAGCGGCTCGAGCACCTCGAGCAGCGGCTCCAGCACGTCGAGCAGCGGGTCGAGCAGCGGCGGCTCGAACAGCAGCTGCACCCCCGCGGACGGTACGTACACCGAGACCGTCACCGCGGGTGCGAACAACTCCGCCGGCTGCCCTGCGCTGGCGGGCACCACGACCGAGACCTATCCGGGCGACGCCGGGGCGGGCGACGGCGGCGTCCCCGCCGGCTGCACGGAGAGCTGCAACAGCGGGACGTTCATGGAGAGCTGCACGGAGGGCTCGTCG
>JBEKGQ010000194.1:0-10031 GCA_050012715.1 Polyangiaceae bacterium | reverse complement strand
CACGTCCCCCACGCACACGCTGTTCTGGCACGTCGACCCCGTGCTGGGCCACGACCTGGGTTCGCAGCGCGAGGTGGTCGGCGATCCAGACGCTCCCCATGCCACCGGCGCCGAGGCACCGCACGAGGCGGATCCCCGGGGTCACCGAGGCTCCGGGCTTCAAGTCGTCCGCGCCGCCACACCCTCCGGGTGAAACCCGCCGCACCGTAGCTCGGGCGGCTTCCGTGTCGAAAGCCCGGGCGTCGCGGCGGCTGCCCCCTCGTCTAGGCCTTCTCGTCCGGGTCCGTCGCGACGTTCGCCGGCGTCGTCGCCGCGGCCGCCTCCTTCTCCGCCTTCTTCTCCGCCTTCTTCTCCGCCTTCTTCTCCGCCTTCTTCTCCGCCTTCTCCTTCGCGTTCTTCGCGCGCGACGCCGCCGCGCGGTATGCGACGTCCGTGCGTGCTCCGAGCAGGCGCGCGAGCCCGGTGTACTGGACTCGCAGACCGGGGTTCGCCTTCGAGGCGAGCCGGAAGGGGTCCTTGAGCTGCGCGAGCAAGACGAGAGCGTCCTTCCAGGCGACTCCTTGTTGCGACTGGACGTAGCGGTGCCAGGCGGACGACTCGGCGAGGAGCATCGTCCACTTCGACGCGAAGTCGAGGCGCTCCACGAGCTGGCCGGGGTCGGGCGCGGCAACGCCGAAGACGGCCCTGTAGTCGGTGAACCCTCGTATCTCGGCGAGGGCCTCGGGAACCGACGCCACCTGCACGTCGATTGCGCGGAAGCCTTGCAGGTCCGCCGCGTCTCCGGGAACGAAGTCGCTCGGGACGGCCGGTACGGTGACCGCCGGCGGTGCGAGCGTCGGAACGGCGACGGTCGACGGAGCCGTCGCATCGGCCCGTGTTGCGGGCCCACGACGGACTGCCATGCGCTCGGCGACGGGCGGCTCGCGGCCCTTCGGACGCTTCGTGGCGGGCTTCTGGGCCGTCGACGGGACGGAAGGAGCGCTTCTGGAGCTGCGTTTGCGTGTGGTCATGGTTCCCATCGGTCGGCCGGGCTTCGACGACGCGAGCGCGGCTCGCGTTCTGGTGAAGATAGCTCAAGACATGATGAATTCGTGTCAATATTTGGTGACGTTGACTCAATATATAATGATATTGTGTCAAAATATGGTGACATGTAGTCAATACATAGTAATTACAAATCAATATTTGGTGACTTCTAGTCAATACTTATCGAACGATGCCCGCTACTTGGAGCTCGCGGCCTCGGCGCGCGATGCCGCGCGTCAAGGCGTCGAGCACGTGCAGTCCGTGCACCCGCTCGCGGCGCACGCGCCGCACGTCGCGACGACCCCCCGCCTCAGCGCTTCGCGCGCCCGGAAGACGCGGACCGCGGCGTTCCCGTCGGTGATCCCGCGCTCCACGGCGAACTCCTTCACCGCGGCGCCGTCGACCTCGATGCGCTGGAGCGCGTCGGCGTACTCAGGCTTCAGCGAGGCCGCCACGCGCGTCACGCAGCCACAGACACGCGGCGGCTCTCGCTCGATGGCGACGACGGCCTGCTCGGTCGCCTCCGCCTCCGCCGCCCACTGGGCCAGCGCCCGGTCTGCGGTCCCCCTGCGCCGGTGGTGGTCGACGATGGCGTTGCGGAGCGCGCGGTGGAACCACGCGAGCACGGCGTCGTCGTCGCGCAGCTCGTCGATGCGCGGCAGCGCTCGACCGAACGCCTCCTGCACCAGGTCCTCCGCCGTCGCGCGGTCGGCGACGCGGCGCTCGACGAAGGCCACGAGCTCTTCACGATGGGCCGCCAGCACCTGCTCCAGCTCCGGCTTCAAGCTCGTCGCCCGAAGGAGCGGAGCCGGAGGGAGCTCGCGAGCACCGAGACGCTCGAGAGCGACATGGCCGCGGCCGCGAGCATGGGCGAGAGCTGCCAGCCCGTGAAAGGGTAGAGCGCCCCCGCGGCGATCGGGATGCCGATGACGTTGTAGACGAAGGCCCAGAAGAGGTTCCGGCGGATGGTGCGCATCGTGGCGCGCGCGAGCGCGAGCGCGACGGGGAGCTTCGCGAGGCCGCCCTGGAGGAGCACGACGTCGGCGGCGGCGATCGCGATGTCCGCGCCCCCACCGATCGCGACGCCGACGTCGGCCGCGGCGAGCGCCGGCGCGTCGTTGATGCCGTCGCCGACCATGGCCACGCGGCGGCCGGCCGCCCGTCGCTCGCGGACGAGCGCCGCCTTCGCCGCGGGTCGAACCTCGGCCGCGACGTCGCGGATGCCGACCGCGGCCGCGACGGCGCGCGCCGTGGCCTCGCGGTCGCCGGTCACCATGGTGACCGCGATGCCTTCGGCCTCGAGCGCCGCGACGACCGCGTGGGCGCCGGCGACCGGCTCGTCCGCGATGCCGAGGACCGCGGCGGCGCGCCCGTCGAGGGCCACGAAGGCGACCGTGCGCGCCTCGCCCGCGATGCGCGTGGCCGCCGCCGCGAGGGGGCCCACGTCGACGCCGGCGTCGCGCATCCATCGCTCCGTCCCGACCCGCACCCGGCGCCCGAGCGCCACGCCTTCGACCCCGGCGCCCGGCTCCGCGACGAACTCCGTGACGTACGTCGCCGCCGCGCCAGGCGCCCGGGCTTCCGCGGCTCGAAGGATGGCCTGCGCCAGCGGGTGCTCGCTGCGCCGCTCGACCGCAGCGGCGCACGCGAGCACATCGTCGGCGTCCGCGCCGTCGGCCGTGACCACATCGGTGACCGCGGGCTTGCCGGCGGTGAGGGTCCCGGTCTTGTCGAGCAGCACGGTGTCGACGCGGCTCGCCGCCTCGAGCGCCTCGCCACCGCGGATGAGCACGCCGAGCTCGGCGCCGCGCCCGGTTCCCACCGCGACCGCCGCCGGCGTCGCGAGGCCGAGCGCGCAGGGGCACGCGATGACGAGGACCGCGATGAACCGCTCGAGCGCGAGCGGGACGCCGTCCGAGCGGTCCAGCTTCAGCCACGCGACGAACGTCAGGACCGCCACGCCGAGGACGACCGGCACGAACACACCACTCACGACGTCGGCGAGGCGAGCGATGGGCGCCCTCGAGCCCTGCGCCTGCTCGACGGCCTCCACGATGCGCGCGAGCGCCGTGTCCGCGCCGACCCGCGTCGCGCGGGCGACGAGCGCTCCGCCCTGGTTCTGCGTCGCCCCGAAGACGGCGTCGCCGGGGCGCCGGGCCACCGGCTCGCTCTCGCCGGTGAGCATCGACTCGTCGATCGTCGATCGTCCCTCGACGACCACCGCGTCGGTCGCCACGCGCTCGCCGGGGCGCACGACGAAGAGATCCCCGACGCGGAGGGCCTCCACCGGAACGTCCTCCTCGCGGCGTGCCGTCGATGTATCCACGAGGCGGCGGGCGCGGGCTGGCTTCAGCGCCATGAGGCCGCGGACGGCGTCCGAGAGCCGCCGCCGCGCGCGCGCCTCCAGGCGCTTGCCCAGGAGGACGAACGTGACGATCGCGCACGCCGCCTCGAAGTACACGTCGGGGAAACCGGCGTGCGCCCCCCGCGCGCCGTGGGCGAGCCACCCGGGCGCGAGCACCGCGACGGTCGAGTACAGCCACGCCGCGCCGGCGCCGAGCGCCACGAGGGTGCTCATGTCGGCCCGGCCGCGGACGAGGCCCTGCCCGGCCGACGAGAAGAAGCGACGACCCGGGCCGAAGAGGACGACGGCGGCGGCCAGGAGCTCGACGACGCGAAGCACGGGGACGAGCGCGAGCGGCAGCTGCGCGCTGCCCATGCCGAGGACGATCAGCGGCGCGGTGAGCGCCGCCGCGAGCACGAGGGCCCGCGTGTCCGAGCGATCCTCGGACGCCTCGCCTTCGTCGACGGGAACCTCCTCCGGCGCGACCTTGTAGCCTGCCGCATCCACCGCGTCGGCGAGGGCCCCCCGTGTCACGCGCGCATCGGCGACGACGGTCGCCCGCTCGGTGACGAGGTTCACGTCGGCGCGTTCGACTCCGGGCACGCCGAGGAGGGCTCGCTCGACGTGGCCGACGCAGCCGGCACAGGACATTCCCTCCACGTTCAGCTCGAACCGCTGAGGCAGGGGGGTCGTCTCGGTCGGGGCGCGGCGGGTCGTGGCGGTCATCGGGCTACTCTGCTGACGCAGAGCATGGCCCCGAATTACAGTCGGCGCTGCCGGATGCCGCGCGCTATCGCCGCCGAGCGTCCAGGCTGAACGGTCCCGCGCCGAAGTACGCGATGAGGAGCGCGCCGCCGACCATCGCCACGTTCTTCATGAACATGATCTGCTGCATCGCGGCCATCGTCGGATCGGTCACCTTCCAGAAGGCGTGCATCATCAGCGTGACCGGGACGAGGAAGAGGACGAGGAGCCACGCGCCGATCCGCGCATGGAGGCCGAGGAGCACGCTGAGCCCGCCGGCGAGCGCGAGCACGCCCGAGAGCGGCACGAGGACCTCGGCCAGGGGCACCCCCTGCCTCGCGGCGTGGTGGATGGTCTGCGCGGAGAAGTGCGTGAAGCCGGCCATGATGAAGATCGCGACGAAGAGCGCGCGACCGAGGGGCACGGCGTACCGCGAAGCGTCGCGGATGCGGTCGTCGAGGCGGGCACCAAACGTGTGCGTACCGTGGAAGAGGGCGTGCGTGGTCATGGTGGGTTCCGTGGGGAGGGGCGGTGCAATCCGTGCGCCCCGCCAGCTCAGCGCCAGCGAAGGCGGAGTCGCTCGCCGAGGCGGCTGCCGACGAAGAAGAGGAGCGCGACGCTCGAGACGACGGCGGCGACGACCCACGCCCACCATCCGTGTACGAGGTGGCCGGTGCCGAGCGCGAGCGTCGTCGGCGGCGCAGGCGTCTCGGGTGGCGAGCTGGTCGTCGCGACGGCGGCCGCGCGAGACGGAGGTGGCGAGGCTGGCGGAGCGGCCGTCGTGTTCGTCGATCCGGCCTGGGCGCTGGACGGCGACGCTTCGGTCGTGGACGGCGTCAGCGGAGGGGTCTCCTCGGTGGCTGGCGCGCCGTCGGCCTCGGGTGACTCGGAGCCCGCGTCCGACGCGGCCGCGGGGGGCGCCGACGACGACTCGACCGGAGCCGCGACGACGGCGGGCAGCACGGACGAGGGCGCTGGCGGCGGGCGTGTCCTCGCGCTCCCGAGCGGCGCGGCGGATCCGGCGGCCGCCGGGAACGTCGGCACCCACGAGGTCGTCGGCATCGCCCAGTACCGCGCGCCATCGTGGAAGTAGTCCCCCGCCGGTCCGGCGGTCGGAACCGCAAAGACGCTGGCGCCGTTGGTCATGTACTCCGACGCGCGCCGCTCGAGCTCGTTCGCGTCGACCGGCTGCGAGGTGCACACGGGCATGAGCCCGTACGGCGTGAGCACGATGACGCACGTTTGAACCTGGACCGTCTGCGGCGCGGGCGATTGACCGAGCGCGTCCGTCGCGGAGAGCAGGCCGAGGGCCAGGAGGAGCAGGGTCACGCGGCGCATCGACCGCGGACTCGTGCACACACCGCGCCGTCCGCGCGCCCGCTCGCTCGGGCGACGGACGGTCGCCTCGCAGGCGAATCGCCACAGGCGCGGCAGCGATGCGCGGTCGGCACCGGCGGCTCGGTCGGGGCGAGGGTGCCCAGCCCATCCCGAGGGAATCGCTACCAGCCGCAGACCACCGCCGGCCTCTCCCCGTCGTCCTCACCCGATTCGAACGCGAGGCACGACGGGCAGTCCCGGCAGCCGGCGAGGGGCCTCGCCGCGACGTCGCGCGGGCAGAAGACGTGGAGGACGACGTGGTCGGGGCGGGCTTCGGCCGCGGATGCGAAGGCGGCCACCGGCAAGCGACGAGACGACGGGGGGACGGAGCTGGGGCTGCGGACGCTGGAAGGGGTCATCACGCCCTCCTCGGGGGGCGAAAAGGTAGTCGCCGACGCGGCTGCCTGTGAAACGCGCGCCACCGCCGCAACCTTCCCCGCGGCCGAGGTGGGATACGCTTTCCGGGCGATGGGCAAGCCGGACGTCGAGTCGGTCGCCGACCGCATCGCGCGACGTCTCGGACGCTACCTCGGTCCGCACACCGGGCGCGTCGCGGTGAAGACGTTCGCGATGAAGGCGCTCGGGCGAGGGCCGGAGACGCTCACGCGGGACGACGTGCCGGCGATGAACGACGCGATGCGGCCCATGCTGCGCACGCTCCTCGGCAAGCAGCGGTGCGAGATCGTCGTCCAGCACATCCTCGGGGAGTTCGGCCTATGACCTATCGCTCGATCGCCGCGTCGCCGTTCGTGCTGCTCGCGTGCACCGCGACGCTCGCTGCGGTCGTCCCCGCGAGCGCGCGCCCGGCGGTGATCCAGGTCGAGATCGACGCGTCGAAGGTGCTCGCGTGCGCGGGAATGGTGGCGGCGGCGCTCGCCTTCGACCGCGGCGATTATCTGCGGCGCGGCTGGGGGATCTGGGCCGCCTGCTACGCGTGCCTCCTCGGGCGCGACGCGATGCTCCTCACCGGCGGTCGCGTCTCGCCCGCGGTCTACGACTGGACCCGCGGTCTCCTCGTGACGGCCGGGAACCTGTTCGTCGTCGTCGGCGCCTGGACGCTCGCCCGCGCGTGGACGGTCGCGGGGCTCGAGCACCCGGGCTCGAAGGGAGCCCGGCGCGCCGTGCTCGCGTTCGCCGTCGTCGTGGCGCTCGTGTTCGCCGGACCGACGCTCGTCCTCGACGTGCACGACATCGCCCTCGGCACGCGCGGCGACTTCGACTCGATCGCCTCCGACCTGGGCGACATCCTCTCGCTGCCGCTCATCGCCCCGGTCGCCCTCACCGCGCTCGCCGTCCGCGAGGGGACGTTGCGATGGTCCTGGATGCTCCTCACCTCGAGCCTCGTCGCCTGGCTCTTCTACGACGCGCTGTACACGCTGCCGGACTTCGTCTCCGTCGCTCCTGCCGGCTACCACCTGGTCAGCGAGCAGTTCCACATGCTGGCGGGGGCGTGCGCCGGGGCGGCCGGTCTGACCCAGCGCATGGCGGTGACCGAGGCCGACGACGGGGCGTGAGACCGCCCGGGAAAGCAGCCTCGACTTTCGTGTGCGGGCTTTGATCCCTTTTGGTCGGACGCGCCCACTGGACTGCCGGGAAGGTCTCTCACGGCGGCTGTCCGCCCAGTTCCTTGCTTCCAGGGGTTTCTGATCATGACGAAAACGTCATCGTGGGCCCGCGCGTTCGCGGCCGCCCTCATCCTCGGTGCATCCTCTCTCGCCCTCGGTTGCGGCGGTCGGGCGGACCTCGACGTCCCCGACGGCGGTGATGGAGGCCTCGGCGACGGCGCGCTGGCGGATTCTTCCGCCCATGACGGCGCGCTCGGCGAAGGCGGCGACGCCGGGAAGGGCGACGCCACGACGACCGACGGCGGGACGACCCACGAGGGCGGAGCGACCGACGGCGGCGTCGACGCCGGTTGCGCCACCGGCCGGGACTGCAACGGCACCTGCGTCGATACGACCTCCGATCCGAAGAACTGCGGGGGCTGCGGGATCGCCTGCGGCGCGACGCAGGTCTGCTCCGAGGGGCAGTGCACGTCGACCTGCGCGACCGGTCTGACGAGCTGCAGCGGGGCGTGCGTCGATCTGACGAGCGACTCGCAGGACTGCGGCGCGTGCAGCACCGTCTGCGGCGGCGGCCAGGTGTGCGTGTCGAGCGCGTGCACCTGCACCGCCGGGACGACGCCCGCGCTCTGCTCCGGGCAGTGCGTCGACCTCTCGTCCAACCCCTCGGACTGCGGCAGCTGCGGCACGGCGTGCACGCCCGGGGACGTCTGCTCGGCGGGGACCTGCACGCTCGACTGCGGGGCGGGGCTGAGCAACTGCAGCAACGCGTGCGTGGACCTCTCGACCGACGACCTCGACTGCGGCACGTGCGGGACGACGTGCACCGGGGGCGAGAGCTGCGCCGCCGGCGTGTGCAGCTGCCCGACGGGGCAGACGTCGTGCGGTGGTCAGTGCGTGAACACGCAGACGAACATCAACGACTGCGGCGCGTGCGGCACTCAGTGCAGCGGCGCCGAGGTCTGCACCGCCGGCACCTGCACGCTGACCTGCGCGGCGCCCCTCGTCGCTTGCGGCAACGGCTGCGTCAACGAGCAGACGGACAACGCGAACTGCGGCACGTGCGGCACCGTCTGCAGCGGCGGCACGACCTGCCAGGCGGGCGTGTGCGCCTGCTACAACGGCGGTACCCGCTGCAACGGTGTCTGCACGAACACGTCGGGGGACGTGAACAACTGCGGCGCCTGCGGGAAGGCCTGCACGACGGGCCAGGTCTGCTCCGCCGGTGTCTGCACGACGACGTGCGCCACCGGCCTCACGAACTGCTCCAACTCGTGCGTCGACCTGACGAGCGACCCCGACGACTGCGGCGCCTGCGGCACGGCGTGCCCCACCGGGGCGACCTGCGCGGCGAGCGCCTGTGCGTGCAGCACGGGGACGACGATGTGCGGCGGCACGTGCGTCGATCCGACCAGCGATCCCCGCAACTGCGGTGGCTGCGGCAACCGCTGCACCATGGGCGAGGAGTGCGTGAACAGCGTCTGTACGACAGGCTGCGCCACGGGGCTGACGTCCTGCAACGGCGCCTGCGTCGACCTGACGACGAGCATGACGAACTGCGGCGCCTGCGGCACCACGTGCCCCACCGGCGGGTCCTGCAACGACGGGACGTGCGCGTGCCCGTCGGGTGAGAGCTCCTGCGCGGGCGGCATGGGCATGGGCGGCGGTGGCGGCGGCATGGGCGGTGGCGGCGGGTTCGGCGGCGGGCAGGTGTGCGTGAACCTGCAGTCCGACATCGGGAACTGCGGCACGTGCGGCACCGCATGCACGGGGATGCAGGTCTGCAGCGCCGGGACCTGCTCGGCGACCTGCGGCAGCGGCCTGGCGAGCTGCAACCGAGAGTGCGTGAACCTGCAGAACGACAAGAACAACTGCGGCTTCTGCTCGCAGGCCTGCAACGGCAACCTCATCTGCGTCAGCGGCGACTGCGCGTGCCCGACCGGGACCACGAACTGCAACGGCACGTGCGCCGACCTGACGACGAGCGACACGGACTGCGGCAAGTGCGGCAACGCGTGCGCCACCGGCCACGTCTGCGTCATGGGGGCCTGTCAGTAGCCCCCCGCTGGCGCGGGTCTGGTATAAACGAGGTCGATGGCGAAGAAAGGGGCCGTCTCGGCCGCGCCGCAGCCCCGGGTGCGCCGTACGCAGCGAGAGCGCAGCGCGGCGATGCGTTCGCGCCTGCTCGAGGCGACCATCGATTGCCTCTACGAGGTCGGCTATTCACGCACCACCACGATCGAGGTGGCGGCGCGCGCCGGAGTGTCTCGCGGCGCGCAGCTGCATCACTTCCCGACCAAGAAGCGACTCGTCATCGTCGCGGTGAAGCACCTGCTCTCGAAGCGCCTCGAGGAGTTTCGGCAGGCCTTCGCTCAGCTCCCCGACGGCGCGGACAAGTACACGGCGGTCATCGACATCCTGTGGGAGAAGACCTCCAACCGGGCCTTCTACGCCTGGCTCGAGCTCGTCGTCGCGGCGCGGACCGACGCCTCTCTCCGCAAGACCGTGGTCGAGATCGCCGAGCAGTTCTCCGAGGAGGTGCAGAAGACCTTCCGCGAGTTCTTCGCGTCGCAGCGCCAGCACTCGTCGCCGATCGACATCGCGCCGGTGTTCTCGATGGCGGTCATGCAGGGCCTCGCGATCAACCACATCGTGTGGCCCGACGGGGACCGGCGTCACGATCTCGTCCTCATGGCCCTCAAGGGCCTGGCCGCGATGACCATCCGTGCCGTCGATGCGACGCCGCGCACGATCCCGTCGCCGCCGCCGGTCCCCGAGCCAGCCAAAGAGGCCGGCTCGGGGTAGACGGTCGTCTCGCTGCGCTCCTAGTACGAGAGGCGCCAGGCGCCGCGCCGCCAGCGCCAGGCCATGAGGGCGGCGCCGACCGTGGTCTCGGCGACGAAGCCCACCCAGCCCCCGGCCGAGCCCATGCCCGCGAGCCGCCCGAGGAAGAACGCCGCCGTCGGGATGCAGGTCCA
>JBEKGQ010000193.1:0-10198 GCA_050012715.1 Polyangiaceae bacterium | reverse complement strand
CGTAGGGTCGCCGACGCCACGCCACCAGGGCTGGGGCACGGACCGCGCGCGCCCACGACGGACGGCGCTAGCCTGGGTCGGGTGATGCGCGAGACCAGGCCCGGGCGCCCGTCGCCCCTGCTCACCGTGATGGCGCTCCTCGCGGTCGGCTGCAAGGGCGCGCCTTCCTCATCCTCGTCCCCCGAGCCGATACGGGCGGAGCCACCGACGACCGCCGCGCCGACCGCGTCCACCGTGTCGAGCGTTGCTCGGCAGCCCCTCGTCGCACCGTCCGCCTCGCCGGCCACCCTCGTCGATCTCACGTCGCCCGCCCCATACTCGGCGGTCGACGCCGGCGCCACGCAGGATCCGGATTCGTTCGACCCCTGGATTCAGGCGCGCATCGCCAACGCGCGGGCGGGTGCCGCGGAGCTCGTGCGCGTGCCGATTCACCAGCACGTGTTCGGCTGGGGCTGCACGTGCCCGTTCTATTACGTGGGCGACGGCGAGAACGGCGGCTTCTGGATCGAGCCGTCCTTCGAACCGACGGCGCGAGGCCCCGACCACGGCGAGACTCTCATTTCCGAGGGATACTTCACGGGCACGAGCCACGTCGAGGACGGGGACGGGCCCGTGAAGTACGACGTCTTCGATTTTCGCGTCGTCCGGGACCGCGGGATCGTGCACACGAAGTCACCCGACGGAGGCGACGAGGACTGGCCTCTCGCCGACGATCGATGCGTGGTGCAGGCGCGCGCCGATCAAGCGCACCTGGAGACGACCGCGCCGGCCGACGGGCGTATCTTCCTCGTCATCGAGGCCGCGTTCCCTCTCTCCGGGGGCCATCACACCTTCGAGCTCGCCCGGGCCCGCGCGGACAAGCTCCGCGATCGCTTCCCGAACGTCGCGCTCGTCGACACCCGGACCGTGCCGGGCCTCTTCTGCTGCAACTACGCCGTCGTCCTCGACCGGTTCGCGACCCAAGCCGCGGCGACCGCGGCCGCCGCCGACGCGAAGAAGCACGGAGTGGCCGCAGCGCAAGTGCGGCGCGGGTGGTGACCCCGCGGGGGACGTCACTCCTTCGACTCGGGCGCCTCCTTGAAAGTGAGCTTGCAGTTCGATTTCGGGCACGCAGCGGTGAGGTCAGTCGCCCGAGCAGGTGTACGCCCGCGTCGTGGCGCTCGGCGTCGCGCCCGATGCGGCCTCGGCGCTGGTGAACGACCATCGGCTGACGCGCGACCTTTTTCGCACGCCCGCGAACACTTTTTGACCTCCGTCCGGTCTTGGTTGGGAAAGGGCGCCTTTCCCCGCCCCCGGAGGTCTCCCATGAAGCTCTACCAGTACCCGTTCTCTCCCAGCTGTCAGAAGGTCGTCGCCCTCGCCCACGAGGTGGGCGTACCCCTCGAGCTCGTCACGGTGGAGCTCTTTCAGGGCGAGGCGCGGACCCCGCCGATGCGCACGAAGAACCCCAACGGCAAGCTCCCCATCCTGGAGGACGGCGACTTCGTCCTGTGGGAGTCTGCGGCGATGCTCGCGTACGTCGCGGCCAAGGCGGGACGGACGGATCTCGCGCCGACGACGCCGCGGGAGCGGGCGGAGGTCGACCGCTGGACGTCGTGGGAGGGCGCCCACTTCGGCCCGGCGGTCCGGAAGGTCGCCTTCGAGCGCATCGTGAAGAAGCTCGTCGGACGGGGAGCGCCGGACGAGGCGGCGGTGAAGGCGGGCATGGAGGATTTCGCGACGACGGCGAGCGTCCTCGAGCAGAGCCTCGGCGCGAAGGAATATCTGTGCGGTCGGCTCACCATCGCCGACTTCGACCTCGCGCCGTACGCCGCCCTCGCCACGAGCTGCGGCCTCGACTTCGAGCCCTACCCGAAGGCGAAGGCGTGGCTCGAGCGCATGACGGCGCGAGAGAGCGTGAAGGCGACGCTCGCCGCCGCCCGCGGGGCGGCGTGAACGAGTTCGAGGCCCTCGTCGAGCCGCACCGCGCGACGCTGCGGCTCCACTGCTACCGCATGCTCGGGTCGTCCCACGACAGCGACGACATGGTGCAGGAGACCTTCGTCCGCGCCTTCCGCGCGCAGCACACGCTCGAGGACCCGGCGGCGGCGCGGGCGTGGCTGCATCGCATCGCCACCAACGTGTGCATCGACGAGCTGGCGAAGCGCCCGCGGCGGGCGCGGGGACCCGAGCTCCGCCCGCCCGCGGATCCGGACGAACCGTCCGCCGCCCGCACCCCGGATGCCGAGTGGCTCGAGCCGGCGCCGTCGGCGTGGCTCTCGGACGCGACCGCGGAGGCGAGCAGCCCGGCCGCGCAGTACACGATCAAGGAGAGCGTCGCTCTCGCGTTCGTCGCCGCGCTCCAGGTGCTCACCCCACCCCAGCGCGCGGTGCTCCTCCTCCGCGACGTGGTGGGCCTCTCGGCGGCCGAGACCGCGGACGCCCTCGCGTGCTCGGTGTCGTCGGCGAAGAGCACCCTCCATCGCGCGCGCGTGGCCCTCGAGGCTCGCGTTGGACCGCGGGCCGGCTGGTCGCCGGACGCCGGCGCGGTGGATCGGGCGCTGCTCGAGCGATACATGCGCGCGTGGGAGAACGGGGACCTCGACGTCATCATCGCCCTGCTCCACGACGACGTGACCCTCTCGATGCCGCCGAGCCCGACCTGGTTCGCGGGACGCACCGACGTCGCCCGCTTCTTCACCAACCGCGTGATGCCGGCGGCGCGCGAGCACCGCTTCCGCACCGCCTTCGTCGACGCGAACGGGCGCCCGGGCGCCGGTTTCTACCGCCTCGGCGACGACGGGCAGTCGCCCTTCTTCGCGTTGCAGGTCCTCGAGGCCAGGGACGGTCGCATCCGGCTCATCGACCATTTCGGGGGCGCGAGCGCGCACGCGGCCTTCTTCGCCGGCGGTCTGGCGAGAGCTCTCGCCGCGACGACGACGGGGTGAGAGAAAGGAGCCGGCGAGGCGAAGAAGCTCTACGACGCGCTCACCAGTCCGAAGACGTGGATGTACTTCACGGAAGAAGAGGGCGCAGGAGACCATTGCCAGACCGGTTCTCCGACGCTCGCGCAGCAGAGGATTTTCGACTGGCTCGACGAGACGGTGCCGATGCCGGGTTGAGCCTCGTCCCCGACCGATTCGTTTCGTTCGACAAACGCGAGTGAATCCGCCGCGATGAGAGCAGCGCTGCTCGCGGAAAGTCGCCAGGAAGCGACGATGAATCCTGCGCGCGCAAAGTTCATTCGGTCACGAGCCAAGATCAATCGATCGCCGGCCCGGATGAATCGATCGCGAGCCACGATCGATCGATCGCGCGCCAGGGTGAGTCGATCGTGGCTCGCGATGAATCGTCCGCGAGCGACGTTCAATCGTCCGTGGCTCGCGATCGATTCATCCTGACTCACGGTCGATTGAACGTGAGCCACGACCGATTCATCGCGAGCGACGACCAATCGATCGCCGCGCGCGGTCGATTCATCGCGAGCGACGACGAATCGGTCACGCGCCACGAACGATTGAACGAGGGTCACGATGAATCCACCGCGCCGCGTTGCCGAGTCATTCTTGCTCGCGATGAATCGGTCGCGAGCGGCTACCGATTCGTCGTTGCTCCTTTTCGATCCGCCGCGAGCAACGCGCGACACTCCGCCCGCGATGGACGATGTTCCGCTCGCGGCGGACGACCGAACGACGCCGGAGGACGACTCCGCTACACCGCGACCCGCACCAGCGTCCCGATCACCCGATTCATCGTCGCCACGAGCCCCTCCGGCACGGCTTCGATGTATCCGAGCCGCTGCGCGACGAGCAGACACGACACGGTCTCCCGCGCCGACCCGAGCGCCGTGCGATACCGCTGCGTACGCACGCCGCCGAACGAACCGCTGCCTTCCCCTACGTTGAGCACGACGCTGCTGGCCGCCCGCCGGAGCTGAGAAGCCAGATCCCTGTCCCGCCGCTCGATCGCGCCAATCATCGGCCGCATGGCGCCGATCGCCTCGAGCATCACATCGTGAATCCGCAGCATGGTGAGTCCCTTCGTTCACCGCTCGCGCCCCGTGCGCGAAGCGGATGGCCCCCCGCGCCATCGCGCGCAGGGCGGCTCAAGGACCCGGAGCGGCCGCCAGGCCGCGGAGGGCCGCTGCCTCCTGGCAGCGGCGCGAGCTCCTGCGAGCGTCCTTGAACCGCCCGAGCACGATGGCACGATCGAACATCCGGACGAGCACTCGCCCGCGTGGGGCCCACGGGACACGCGGCTCGTGCAAGGCCCGAAGAGGGTGGGGCGCCTATGAATGCCCTGGCAAGACTGTGGAGGGGCGGGGCGAACCGGTCGCTGACGCTCCCGGTTCTGAGTCCACGCCCACGCCCACGCCCACGCCCACGCCCACGCCCACGCCCTCGCCCACGCCCTCGCCCACGCCCTCGCCCGCCTCTACAGCCCCTTGAACCGCGCCTTGATCTCCTTCTCGAGCTCCGCGAACGCCGGCAGGTGAACGACGTCCTCCTGCCACGCGAGGCCGCGCTCGACCATGTCGTACGACCACACGACGTGCGCGCCGGGCACCGGCTTGTCGTCCTTCCGCTCCCTCCCGAGCATGTGCAGCGTGTCGCTGACGATCATGGCGGCGCGGATGTCGTGCGTCACGAGGACGATGGTGTTGAGCTCGTCGAGGTTGGCCACCTCGACGATGAGGCGCATCACGCTGTCGAGCGCCTCCGGATCGAGCCCGCTGAACGGCTCGTCCATCAGGAGGAGGCGACGCGGCTGCATGATCTGCTGCGCGATGGCGACGCGCTGGCGCTGCCCGCCCGAGAGCTGCGCGGGATAGAAGCTCCCCCGATCGGTGAGACGGAAGGTCTCGAGGAGCTCGTTCGCGCGCTTGTGCGCCTTGGACGGCGTCATCCCGGCGATGTGACCGGCGAGCTCGAGGTTGCCGCGCACCGTCCGGTGCGGGAGGAGCGGGTAGTCCTGGAAGACGAAGCCCACCGATCCCGGCTCGAGCTCCGCTCCGTTCTGACCTCGCACCGTACCCTTGTCGGGCTGGTCCAGCCCCGCGATGAGGCGGAGGAGCCGCGTCTTACCCACCCCCGACGGGCCGAGCAGACCCACCACCTGCCCCGTCACCGTGCCCTCGCGTACGCGATCGACGACCTGGAAGCTCAGGTCCTCGAGGATGAGGGACTCACCGAGCTGGAGGCGCACGCCCTTCACGTCGAGCAGCACCTCGTCCTTGCTCATCGCTTCACCCGGCGGAGCGCGACGTAGGGGCACAGCACGTTGGTGAGCGCCCCCATCCCGTAGTCCATCGCGAGACCGAGGAAGAGGATGACGAAGAGGATCGCGTACACCTCGGCGAGCAAGAAATGCTTGTTCTCGTTGAGGATGAGCGCCCCGATGCCGCCCTCCGCGCGCGAGATGCCCTCGACCATCGTGATCATCGCCCAGCCCATGGCGACGTTCTGGCGGAGGACGTCGAGGGCCCGGTCGAGGGTGCCGCGCACGACGACCTCCCAGAGGATGCGCAGCTCGCTCGCGCCGAGGACGCGCATGTAGTCGTACTCGGACTGCGGGATCTCCAGCACCACCTGCGCCATCGACGTCACGAAGAACGTCGTCATCCCGAAGGTCAGCAGCGCCACCTTGAGCGAGTAGCCGCCTCCGGTCAGCAGCGTGAACGGAAAGACGAGGCCCGTGATGCCGAGGAAGCGCAGCTTCGACACCGCCTGCACGACGGGCCGCAGGAACGCGATGACGGTCGCGTACGAGAGCGACAGCGAGATGACGACGGTGAGCAGCGTCGCGTGCGCGATGAGGCGCATCGTCGTGAACGTCTCGGGGCCGAGGCCGCCCTGCCACCACAGCTCGCCGAACGCGCGCCAGATCTCGCCCGGCGTCGGCAGCGTCTTGAACGGCGACGTGATCCAGACGAGGAGCGCGACGCCCACCCAGAACACGACGATGAGCGTCGTCGTCGTCCGATCGACGACGCGGTTCGGGAGGAACGCCGCGCCCAGCCGGGACACGGGACGCGCCCTAGTCGCTCGTCCCGAGCACGATGACGACGCGGCGGTTCTTCGCCCGGCCGTCCTCGCTCGAGTTTGGCGCCACCGGCTCGGTCTGCCCGTGCGCGACGACCTTCACGCGGCCCTCGGGGAAGCTCGACGGGGCCTGCTTCTCGAGCCACGTCTTCACCGCGAAGGCGCGGTCCTCCGAGAGCTTCATGTTCGCGTCGGCCGAGCCCTGGTTGTCGGTGTGCCCGTGGATCTCGACGAGGGTGCCGCTCGCCACGACGAGGTCGTTGAGGAGCTGCTTCAGCGCGGCGGCGGCGGCGGGCGTGAAGTCCGCCTTGCCGGTCGCGAACTGGATGTCCCACGTCCGCCGGCTGACCACGTTCGTCACCTTCTGCGTCGCGGCGAACTTCGGCAGATCCGGCGCGGTCGTCGCCGGGCCCTGCGCGATGACGTCCTTCACGTACGAGACGTCCTCGATCTGGTCGACCGGGTAGTACGACGGCACGAGGTTCGGGTACTGCGACTTCACGACGTTGCCGAACACGGTGTACGTCGCGGCGAACGCGTCGGTGGCCCCGGGCGCGAGGCCGAAGAGCTGCTGGTTGTCGGCGAGGTTATTCACCGCCGAGCCGCCGAGGTCGACGTCGACGCCGGTCTTGTCTTTCTCGACCTGCGGCTTGAAGTACTTGTACCAGTACGCCGCGTCCTTCTCCTTGTAGACGAGGGCGCTCACCGCGGCGGCCTGGCGGAGCGCGTCGTCGCTCGTCTTGATCTTGTCGCCCGCGTCGAACGTCGCCGCGAGCATGCCGTCGACGATCTTCCGGTTCGCCTGCATCCACTTCTTGATGCCGATGACCACGTGCGGCATCTGCGAGCGGTACTCCTTCGTCGACACGATCGAGACGAGGCCGCCCTTCTGCTGGGCCGCGGTCACGTCGCCCGGCGTCCAGGTGACGACGCCGTTCACGCAGTGCTTCTCCTTCTGGCCGGTCTTGACGTTCTTCATGTCCGTGCAGAACCCGCTGACGTACTTCTGCGCCGCCTCGATGTAGTCGCTGGCGTTGACCCAGTTGAGAGCGTCCGGATCGTAGGTGGTCTCGTCGGGGTTGTTGGGGATCTTGTTGTCGCCGAGCCACTTGAGGGCGATGTTCCAGTCGCCGTCGCGGAGGACGCCCGCGACGAGGCCGCCGCGCGCGGCCTGCGGGTTCGCCTTCCACGCCGCGGGGCCCATCAGCTTGTCCTCGCCGCGGCTGTAGCCGTCGGAGCCGACGACCTGCGCGATGTAGTCCGGCCCGAGCTTGACGAGCTTGTCGTTCAGGCCCTTGAGAAACTGCGCCCCGCCGTCGCCCATGATGCCGACGAAGTGCACGCCGTCCTTCGGGTTCGCGTCGCCCTTGCTGAGCGCCTCGGCGAACGCGACGAGCGCCGCCTGCATGTTGTCGGTGTTGTCCTCGCGAATGAGCTTCAGGTTCACGCCCTTCGCGCACATCGCGCTGCCGGCGACGGCCTGCTTGCCGCCGGTCGCGAGCATCATCCCCATCTGGGCGTTCCACGCCCACACCTGGAAGCGCACCTCGGGTAGCGACGTGCACCCGCCGGGCGCGTCGGCCACGGTCGGGAACGTCGACGCCGAGCCGGTGGGATCGCCGGGCAAGCTGGCGATCGGCGGGATGTTCGACGTCACCTTGTTCTGCTCCTTGGGGGCCACCTTCCCGAGCAGTCCGGGGTTCAGGTAGAAGATGAGGCCCACGACGCCGATGATGACGGCGGCGATGAACAGCTTTGCTGCGAGGGTCAGCCTGACTTTAGCCACGGGGCGAGCCTACGGTTCGGTTCAGCCTGGCGTCAAATGCGCCCGGCGGAACGGGTTTGCGTGATGGCGGGGCGGGAAGGGTGAGCATGGACACGGCGCCGGATCGGAGCGAGCCTCCGGGACCATGAGCGTCAAGGGACAGGTCCACTCCAAGTTCAAGCTCTTCACCGGAAGCCTCGGCGGGGGGGGCAACCTCGGCAAGCTGGCGACCGACGTCGAGTCGTTCGCGAAGAGCGCGAAGGCCGCGCCGAAGAGCATCGGGGTCGAGTACCTCGAGCACACCAAGCAGGTCATCGTGTCGCTCGGCTACCGCGACGACGAGCCAGCCTACGGGATCAAGCTCCACGGCGTGTCGCTGGGGCACGTCGCGAAGCTCGGCGCGCCCGAGATGGCGGGGCTCGAGAAGAAGATGGGCGAGGCGGCGGACAAGGTGAAGGACATCATCTGCCACGAGCTCCTCGTCACGAGCGACGACGAGTTCATCATGGTGTTCATGACCCACGCGGAGTGACGGCCCGGCATGCCTTCCTCGGCCGCGAGCGCCCGGTACACGTGGGACGACTTCGTCGCGCTCGTCATGGTGCTGGGTCAGCTCCTCGGCAACTGGGCCGATGCGGGTCACGGCGGCCGGGCGCGCGGGTCGCTCGCCGAGGACGAGACGTTCCGCCCCGAGAGCTTCGATGGCCTGGAGATCCCGCTGTCGAAGCTCTGGGAGTGAGGTCTTCCGCGCGGGTTCGGGCAGCGCATTCCTGCCCGCGCACGAAACGACGAGGTCCTGGGTCACCCCAGGAACGGTGCGCATCCCGGACCGTGCTCGCCATGCGGCACACGGGTTGCGGCCCGACCGGTCGCTCTTCAACAGTCGCAGTGGTTGGCCGCGGCGTCACCGCAGACGCAGCCGTACAGACAGGAGATGGACCCGCAGTTGGGGACCGAGCCATCAGGGGCATCGATGCATCCCCCTCCGCCCTCGGCGAGGTTTGGCACGCATGCGAGCCCCGGAGAGCACGGGACATCTCCATTTCCGCAGGAAGCCCGCGTATCGACCTTGCAGCATGTGCCTGTCGGCGAAAAAAACTGGTTTGGCTCCGGCTCGCAAACGCCTGCGGACGGGAAGGCAAGCGTGCCCGGACTACAGGTCCCGGGCCCGGGGGAAACGTACAGACAGTACGCGTCGAGGGAGTCGCAGCTCGGCAAGCTCTGCGAGCCCGAATGACACGCCATTGCCATGAAGGACGACGCCAGGGCGGCGGCAAGCCGGCCGAAAGACGGCGTGGTCACGAACTTGCGCATGTGATCTTGAACTCGCTCTTCATCAGAACGACCTGGTAAGGGCGCCAGGTGGACAGAGTGTAGTAGATGGTCAGGCTGCCAGGATTCACTTTGAACCAGGACGGAACCATGTATGGACCGTAGACGGCGCCCTCGTCATCGCTACACCAGACACCGCAAGCGCTGGGGCAGGCGCCCGGAATCTGATTCAAGGTGTCGGGGCCGCCCTTATTGTGTAGGAAACCGCCTTGTCCAAAGACGTAATAGCTCGGATCGAAGGGATCAAAGATTACCTCTGGCAAGCCGGGAGCATCCCACGGTCCCCAGGGGTTGGGGGCATAGCGGGCCTCGACGTTGCCGGTCTGAAACTGGTAGAGCATGAGCCATAGACCTGTCTGCGGTTCGAACGCGACCGAAAACTCACCGATACCGGGCTCGCCATTGAACGGCTCCTCAAATAGAGGGGCCGGAGCATCCACGTTCTGGGCGGACCAGATCGGGGCTCCGTCCGCGGCGAGGCCGAGAAAGAAGAACCACTGATCCGAAGGCAGAGTCCCTGCCTCTCCCGTAGCTTCGTTTTGGTCGAGAGCCTCCAGGTCGTCGACCGAACAGAAGGCGAGGTACACGTTGCTCTGTCGGTACGTGCCGGTCCCGAACACCAAGAGGCCCTTGCCGGTCGAGGACGGCAGCCCTGGGATGACCCCGGTGTCCACCACGACGCTGGAGACGTTGTAGAAGTCCGGGAACGGAAAGTAGTACACGAAATGAAATGTCTTGGTGCCGTCGTCCGAACGGGCAAGGATGTTTGGCCCAACCTGGGCCGGGTCGCCGTTCGTGGGCTGCGTGTAGAAAACGTATATTGGACTCTCGTCCGATGCAGGGTCCGTCGCAAAGGGCCCGGTCGGGATGGCGAATGCGCCGTACTGAACTCCGGGGGGCGCGAAGAACGGCGGAGTCGTGGACGCACCAATACGGATAGGCTGAAAACCGAGACCATCCTCGCCCACCATCCACCGCAGCCAAGGTCCTTTCCCGAGATACGACGTGGCCTCCGGGTCCTGCTGGGAATCCGACCACGCGAGGCAATCGTCCGCATCGTCGGCGTTATAGCGAGTGTCGC
>JBEKGQ010000192.1:0-12271 GCA_050012715.1 Polyangiaceae bacterium | reverse complement strand
TGTGGGTCCACGTCGACTGGCGCGCGTCGTACCTCGTGCGGCTGCTCCTCGACGAGATCCTCGGGCGCGAGGCGTTCGTGAACGAGATCGTGTGGCGCCGGGCCCCGAACCTCGGGCGCCAGGCGGCGAGCCACCAGTTCGGGCGGACGCTCGACACGCTGGTCGTCTACGGAAAGGCGGACGCGAAGGGGAGCGCGCGCCTCGTGCCGCCGACGCGCCTCGAGCCGATCGAGCCGACCGCGGTGCGCATCGACGCCGAGGGCCGGCCGTTCACGTCGGCGCCGCGCGGGGACTACACCGACGAGTCGATCGCGCGCCTGGAGAAGGAAGGGCGCGTGCACCGGACGGGCAGCGGCAAGGTGTACATCAAGTACTTCCTCGTGAAGGACGCGGCCGGCGCGTGGTGCCGCGAGCGGCGCGTCGACGCGCTGTGGACCGACGTGCCGCCGCTCCGCCACGCGCGCCCCGGCGAGCGCACCGGCTTCCCGACGCAGAAGCCGCGGGCGCTGCTCGACCGGGTGATCGCGTGCGCGTCGCCGCCGGGCGGCCTCGTGGTCGACGTCTTCGCGGGGAGCGGCACGACGGGGGAGAGCGCGCACGCGCTCGGGCGGCGGTTCGTCCTCGGCGACGCGTCGCCGCTCGCGATGGCGACGGCGCGGGCGCGGCTCCTGCGCGCCGGGGTTCCGCTCGCGGTGCAGGGGTGCGGGGCGGGGCAGGCCCCGGCGGGCGAGGCGCCGCGGGTGCGCGTGGAGCGGGCGCTGCTCGGTGTGGAGGTGACGCTCGAGGCGCCGGCGGAGCCGCTGGCGTGGGCCATCGACGCCGCGTACGACGCCGGGAAGCCGTTCCAGGTCGCGTGGCACGCCGAGCGCGCCCCGGGGTCGAAGCCGGTGCCGGCGAAGCGCGTAGCGGAGCTCGCGCAGGCGAAGGGCCCCCTGGGGGTGCGCGTCTGGTACGACGACGGGCGCGTGGGGACGCGTATCGTGGAGCGGCCTTGATCCTTCGCGACCCCGTGCACGGCCTCGTGGCCTTCGAGTCGGCGGAGGAGCACATCGTCGAGGCGCTCATGGACACGCCGGAGGTGCAGCGCCTCCGCCGGATCCGCCAGCTCGGGGTGACGTCGCTCGCCTTCCCGGGGGCGGAGCACTCCCGGTTCGCGCACGCCATCGGCGCGGCCTTCGTGATGAAGCTCCTCCTCGCGCGCCTGCGCGCCATCCATGGGGACTTGCCCGCGTCGCAGCAGGTCACCGAGGAGCGGGGGCGCGACGCGCTCGCGGCGGCGTTCCTCCACGACCTCGGCCACGGGCCGCTGTCGCACCTCTTCGAGGACGCCATCCCCGGCACGCCGCCGCACGAGACGTGGACCGAGCGGGTGGTGCTCGACCCGTCGACCGGCGTCCACCAGGTGCTCGCGTCGGTCGACGCGGCGATGCCGGCGCGCGTCGTGGACCTCGTGCACGGCCGGCACGAGCTGCCGTACATGGCCCGCGCGGTGAGCGGCGAGCTCGACGTCGACCGCTGCGACTACCTCCTCCGCGACGCGCACGCGACCGGCGTGCGCTACGGGCTCTACGACCTCGACTGGCTGCTGCGGAGCCTGCGGTTCGCCCCGTCGGGCGACGCCGGGCTGGCGCCGGAGCTCGCCATCGACGGCGCGAAGGGCCTCCCGGCCATCGAGGCGTTCATCACCGCGCGGCTCTTCATGTTCCAGCAGGTGTACCTCCACAAGGCGACGCGCGCGGCCGAGTGGATGATCCGCCGCATCCTCGCCCGCGGGGTCGAGGTCCTGCGCGGCGGCGAGCGCCTCGAGCGCGTTCCGGCGGCGGTAGCGGCGGGGGCGCGCGGGGAGGACATCGCGCTCGGCGACTACCTGGAGCTCGACGACGGCGTCCTCTGGGGCGCGATGCACGCGTGGGAGGGCGCGCGCGACCGGCCGCTCGGGGACCTCGCGCGGCGCATCCGGGGGCGCGCGCTCTTCAAGACGCTGGAGCTCTTCGGCGACCACGCGACGCCGGCGGGGCGCGCCGAGGTGGCGCGTGACGTCGCGCGCGCGCGGGGGCTCGAGCCGTCGGCGTACGTGGGCCTCGACGAGGCGAGCGACGAGCCGTTCGGCGGCGCGGCGGCGCCGCTCGCGGTGGTGTACGCGAAGGGGCCGGCCCGTCCGCTCCACGAGGTGTCGTTCCTCCTCGGCCGCCTCGCGGGGCAGGCGCTGTCGCGGGTGCGGCTGGTGCTGGCGCCGGAGCTGCGGGAGCCCGTGACGCATGCGCTGGGGCTCTAGGGAGCGCGTCGCGTCGGCGGTGCTGGCGGCGTCGCTCGCGCTGCCGGGGGCGGCGCGAGCGCAGCCGTGGCGGCCCGAGCCGACCTACGGGCGATTCCAGGGCGACGTGACGCTCGTCGCCGGTCTCGGCGGCGTCGTGGCGGCGCGGGGAGGGCGCGCGGAGGCCGAGCTCCGGGTGCGGTACCTGGAGAGCGTCGGGGTCTTCGCGACGTACGAGGACGGGGCGCTCGTCGGCTCGGCGGCGGAGCCGACGCGCGTGCTCTCGACGGGGCTCGAGCTGCGGCCGCTGTTCCTGTTTCGCTGGCTCACCGGGCGCGAAGCGCAGCGGGCGCGGTTCGACCTGGCGGTCGACTCGCTGGGCCTCGAGCTCGGCGCCACCTTCGCGCAGCCGGCCGGGACGAGCTTCGGGTCGCGCGCCGGGCTGCAGGCGGGGCTCGGGGTGGAGGTCCCCCTGCTCACGCGGGCGACCGGGCCGTGGCTCGGGTTTCACGCCGGCGTGCGCTGGAGCGACGAGGCGCTGGCGACGGGCGTCGTCGCGAACGCGGACGACCGCTCGGGCTACGTGGCGATCTCGCTCGCGTGGCACCAGCTGGTGGTGACGCACGTGGTCGACGAGGGGGACGAGGCGCCGCGATGAGCGAGGCGGCGCCGCGGGGCGCGCTCGCCGAGTCGCGCGCGAGCCTGGTGGACGCGTTCTCGCGGGGGCTGGCGAGCGTGGACCTCGAGTCGCGCGTCGCGGCGGCGATGCCGCGGGTGCCGCGCGGGGTGCGCGCGGGGGCCATCGTGGCGGTGGGAAAGGCGGCGCCCGCGATGGCCCGCGGTGCGCTGCGGGACGGGGCCGACGGGTGCGCGTGCGTGCTGGTGGTGGCGCCGGACGGGACGGAGGCGAGGCTCGCGGACGCGCGCGTCGAGCTGCGACGCGCCGCCCATCCGGATCCCGACGCCCGCAGCGTCGCGGCGGCGCGGCGGGCGCTCGCGGTGGTGCGGGAGGCCGACTTCGTGGTGGCGCTCGTGTCCGGAGGCGCGTCGTCGCTGCTGTGCCTGCCGGAGCGGGTGACCCTCGCGGGCTACGTGCGCATCGTGCGCGCGCTGCGCCTGGGCGGGGCGTCGGTGCGGGAGATGAACGTCGTGCGGCGGCACCTCTGCGCGGTGAAAGGGGGCGGCCTGGCGCGCGCGTCGGGGGGGCCGGTGCGGACGCTCGTGGCGAGCGACGTCCTCGGAGGCGCGGCCTACGACGTGGGCTCGGGGCCGACGACGGCGGACCCGACGACCCGCGCCGAGGCGCGCGCCGTGCTCGCGCGCTACGCCCCCGCGCTGCGCGTGCCGTCGCTGCACGAGTCGCTGAAGCCGGGAGCGGCGGGGGCGCGCGGGCTGCGGACGCGCATCGTGTCGCGGCCCGAGGAGCTGGCGCGGGCGGTGGCTCGAGAGCTGGCCCCGCCGGCGGCGCCCGGGCTGCGCGAGGTGTACGTGCTGCGCCCTTCGGTCGCGCCGGTGACGGCGCTGGCGCGCGAGTACGTCGCGCGGGCGCGGGCGCTCCGGCCCGGCGAGGCGGTGGTGCGCGCGGCGGAGCCGTCCCTCGTGGTCGAGGCGGGGAAGCGCGGGCGCGGGGGCCGCTCGACGCACCTGGCGGCGATGGTGGCGGCGGAGCTGCCGCCGGGGGTGGCGTTCCTGGCGGCAGCGTCGGACGGCGTCGACGGCACGAGCGGGACGGGGGGCGCCATCGTGGACGCGTCGCTCCTCGCTCGGGTCCCGCGGGAGGCCCTCGCCCGGGCCCTCGCCGCCTTCGACACGGGGCCCCTCCTCGCGTCGGCCGGCTTCGCGCTGACGCTGCGGCCGTCCGGCGCCAACCTCGCGGACGTCCACGTCCTCGCCCATCCGCGGGCGTGACTCGACCGGCCTACTTGCCCGTGACCGCCGCGGTCGGCGCCGGTGGCGGCGCGATGGCCTCGTCGACCCGCCTCGCCAGCGCGCAGTTGTTCGCCTGGCGCTGCATCGCGTCGCGCGTCTCGGCGTCCGCCACGATGCGCTCGCCGGCCTGGATCACCTGCGCGTCGCCCGTCCGCAGGAGCCGGAGGATCTCCTTGCCGCTGGTCAGGTCGAAGAGGTGCACCCGCGACGGGTGTGGCACGAGCTGCAGCGCCTCCTCCGTCATCGGCCCGCCGTCGGCCGGCTTCACCGCGTCCGGCGAGTCCTCGTCGAGCACCAGCAGGAAGAACTGCGCGCGCTTCACGACCTCGATCGCGAGGGGGATCTCGTCGGTCACCGCCTTGTCGTACTGCCGCGAGAAGATGCGGAGCCGCAGGTCCTCGTCCGCGCTCTTCACCTCGTTCACCCAGTCGTCGGTCAGGATGCGCGTCGCCGCGTAGGCCTGCCCGAGGTTCCACGGCTGCTCGGCGAACGCCCCGCCGTCGAGCTCCCCACGGACGCCGCGCTCGTTCGGCTCGCGCAGGAGGCAGCCCGCGAACGCGTCCTTGCGCGCGTCGGCGGCCACCGCGCGGACGCTCGCGGCGTCCTTCGCCTCCACGAGCCGCATCCGGAGGTAGAGGCCCGGCTGCGTGCGCCACGCCGCCTGCCGCACCTGCGGGTCGACGAGGTCCCCCTCCCAGCCCTTCGACGCGCCGAGCACGTCGGCCTCCAGCTTGTCGCGCAGGGGGAACCACTGCGGCCCGAGCGTCACCGCCACCGCGCGCTGCTTCGCCAGCAGCGCCTGCCGATCGCCCTCGAGCTCGCGCCCGCTGACGACCTTGTGGGCGATGAGCCCGGCGATGATGACCGCCGCCGCCAGGAGCCCCGCCTGCGTCGTCCACCGCGAGCGCCCCATCGCGCGGTCCTCGCGCGCGCGTGCGATCGCCGGGAGCCCGCGGCCCTTCTTCTTCTTCAGCTCTGCCATGTTCCTCGCCGGTGCGCGCCGGCCCTCGTGCGGCAGCGCGCCGGCGGGCAGGCGTCAGTGAGCGCCGCTGTTGGGAAGCTTGTCGACCATGAAGCTGACGTTCGGGAAGCCCGCGAACGCCGCCGTCTGGAAGACGCTCTTCACGACCACGGCCTTGATGTTCTGATCGATCTGGAGCATCGCCACCCCCGGGAAGTCCTTGTTCGGGTGGGTCTGCTTCCAGAGCTCCCGCTTGGCCTTGAGGATGTTGAAGAGCTCGTCGATCCGCTGCATCCGATCCGACTCCTCGACCGCGCGCGTGTTCCCGGCCGGAGACCCGTCGACGAGGATCTGGCTGCCGACGACGGCGACGATGGGCGCGTCGATCATGTCGAGCGCGTTCTCGGCCTTCGGCAAGACGAGGCCCTTGGCCTGCGGCGTCTCACCGCTCGCGCTGAACGTCATCAGGAGGAAGACCACGGTCACGACGAGGAAGTCGATCATGCTCGTCAGCGACAGCGCCGCGTTCGTGCTGCGATGGCCGCCGCCGGCGACCTTCTTGGCCACGAACTCGAGCCCCACGTGCCGCATCAAGCGGCGTCCGGGTTCATTGATGGGCATGGCTCTACCTGCCTAGTTGACCGCGAAGGTGATGTTGAACGCCGGCATCTTCTCGATCTTGCTGCCCAGGTTCATGTCCCGGTGCGTCTGGTAGATCGCGTCGATGACGCCGATGACGTAGCGAAACTCGGTCTTGTTGTCGGTGTGGAGGATGGCCTGGTCGAGCTTGCGGTCGGTCGGGTTGGAGTGCTGGCCCTTGGCCTTCCACTCGCTCTCGATCTTCGTCGCCAGGTCCGGGAAGCGGACGACGTCCTGCGTCCCCGCGTGGATCGTCACGTCCTTGCGCGGGACCTCGATCTGGTCGACGGTCGTGCTGCCCTGCTTCCACACGAGGACGAACTTGTCCTCGCTCTGCATCATCACGTGGAGCTGCTTCTCGGGCTCCACCTTCTCCTGCTCCACGTCGGGCCGGGGGGGACCGGGCACCTGGGCGTCGGCGTTGATGCGGGACATGTGCGTCCACACCGCCGTGATGAGAAGAAACGAGATCGTGACCATGAGGAGGTCGATCATCGGAATCATGTTGATGTCCGAGTCGAGACTCTTCCGCTTGCCACCACCGCCGCCGTCGACGCTTACGCCGCCCATGCCTCTACCGTTCCTCTCCGCTCTCGACTACTGGAGCCGCCGCGGAGCCCGTAGGAGCCCCGCGGCGTCTTGGAGGTCAGTCGCTCTCGAAACCTTGGGTCAACCCTGCGGGATCCCCGACATGTTGACCTTCTGCCGGTTCGTGATGACGAGGTTGAGCACCTGGACGCTCGCCTCGTTGATGTCGTCCTCCAGGGTCTGCGTCTTGCCGTTGAGAACGGCGAAGCCGACGAGACCGATGATGGCGACGATGAGGCCGAAGGCCGTGCAGTTCATCGCTTCGGAGATTCCCTCGGCGAGGATGCGGGCCTTCTGGCTCGGGTCGACGCTCTCCCCCGAGACGGCGCCGAAGCTCGTGATGAGGCCGGACACCGTGCCCAGCAGACCGCTGAGCATGGAGAGGTTGGCGAGGAGGGCGAGGTAGCCGGTGCGCTTGGCGATGCGCGGGATCTCCCGCAGCGCCGCCTCGTCCATGGCCGCCTGGACCTCTTCGTCGGGACGGTTCACCTTCACCAGTCCGGCCTGGACGATGCGCGCGAGCGGCGCGTTGGCCGCCGAGCACATCTTGACCGCCTTGGCGACGTCACCCGCGAGGATGCACTTCTGCATCGTGGCGAGGAACACGTCCTTGTTGATAGAGGCGCCGAAGAGGTAGAGAGCCCTCTCGACGATGACCCCAATGGTGAGGATGGACCAGAAGAGGATCACGTACATCCCCCAACCGCCATCCTTGAAATGCTTCCACACAGCAGCCATCGAACCGTCCTCCGTTGGAGAGATGAGAGAGCGAGCGTTTGACCTGGAGCGACCCTGCCCGGTGGCCGCCTTGCAGGCGGCGTCGGCGCGGCCCGCACGTTAACTGAACGACTCGGAACGAAGCAAGCGCCTCACGACGAAGACCACGCGCCATCGGGGAACCGGTGGGGCGGGGCGGCGAGCCGGCGGCTTGGGACGTCCGCGAGCAACGGCGAGCCTGACAGGTGAGACCAAACCACGTCAAGGGAGTTTGGGCCGCTTCGGACGATGGAGCGGCGATCGAGACGCGAAGAGCGCCTCCCGAAAGCCCATCCGATCCCGACTCTTATCGAAACTTATGTCGTAGCGGCAATCCGCGTGGTCCTCGCGGGGTCCACCCGCGGCGAGCCGGTCGGCGTGGCGAGGTCCCCGCGTCGTCGCGCCGCGAGGTCCCTCGGGGGGCGAGGCGCCGAGGTGCGAGCGACGACGTGAAGCGGGGCTCGTCGCCTCGGCGGAGGCGATCGTCGCGCGGCATCGATCGGGCGCTTCCCATTTGATGAGCGCCTGCCGCTATACTGGCCGCGCGAGTCAGACGAAAGGAGCGTCACGGTGATGTTCGTGGTCCTTGTTGCGGAGCAGGCGGCACAAGCAGCAGGCGGCTCGGGCGGCCTGATGGGCGCCTTCAAAGAGAAGCCGACGTTCCTCGTCGCCAACTTGATCGTGAGCGCCGTGGTCATCGCCATGGTCATCGAGCGCATCGCGTTCCAGCTTTCGAAGTACAGCGTCAACTCGAAGGAGTTCTTCGCCCAGATCAAGAAGCTCGTGACGGCGGGCAACATCGACCGCGCCATCAAGCTGTGTGACGCCGGGGACTACCCGACGCTCCAGCTCGTGAAGGCGGGCCTCACCCACGCCAACAAGGGGCCCGACGAGATCGACGCCGCGATGAGCGAGAAGATGAGCGAGCTCCGGCCCGCGGTCGAGAAGCGCGTCGGGTCGCTCTGGTCGCTCGCGAACATCGCGACCCTCATCGGCCTCCTCGGCACCGTGACGGGCCTCATCACGACGTTCAACGCGGTGTCCGACCCGCGCCTCTCGGCGGCGCAGCGCCAGGCGCAGCTGTCGCTCGGCATCTCGGAGGCCATGTACAACACCGCCTTCGGCCTCGGCATCGCCGTCACGTGCATGATCGCGCACCTCTTTCTCCACCAGCGCGCGAAGAGCATCGAGCACGACCTCGACGCCACGCAGGAGCGCGTGTTCAACCTCCTGACCATCCAGACCCGGCCCGGCAACTACTAGCCGTCGCGAGAGCCTGCGATGCCGGATACAGAGAAGCTCAGCGCCGCGCAGCGAAGCCGGGTCCGCCGGCTGTCGATGGGCAAGGAGCTGTCGCCCGACGAGGAGGGAGGGGAGCTCAACATCGTCCCCTTCCTCGACATCATCACCAACGTCCTCATGTTCGTCCTCGCAACGATCAGCGTGACGTTCACCACGATGATCGACACGCAGCCCCCGAGCTCGAGCGGCTCGCACGCACGTCCGCCGGGGAAGCCGACGCTCTCGCTCAACATCATCGTGATCGACAAGGGCTTCATCGTCTCGGCCTTCGGGCAGCGCATCGGCGAGGGCTGTCAGGGCCCCGGATCGGGCGTCGCGGTCGGCATGAAGACGTCGGACGGCAAGACCGACTACGACTGGGCGGCGCTCAACGCCTGCGCGAAGCGCCTGAAGAACCAGGTGCCCGAGGCAGCCGACGAGACGAGCGCGACCATCACCGCGAACGCCAGCATCCCGTACCAGTCGATCATCGGGACGTGTGACGCGATTCGGAAGGCCGACGACGGGCAGGTCCTCTTCCCCGAGATCACCTTCGGAGTGCCGAAATGACCCAGCCCGGCCCCGCCACGGCGCCGACCAAGCCGGCGAGCCTCGCGACCTACAAGCGCGAGCTTCGCAAGGCGATCCAGAAGAACAAGGTCGACCCGGAGATCAACTTCCTCAACATCACCGCGATGATGGACATGATGACCATCATCCTCGTCTTCTTGCTCAAGAGCCTGAGCACGTCGACGGCGTCGCTCCCGCAGTCGCAGGACATGCAGCTGCCGAAGAGCATCCTGACGACGGAGCCGGACGGCGAGCCCGAGGGCCTGGCGGTCATCATCTCGAAGTCGCAGCTCATCGTGGGCGAGACGGTCGTCTGCCCGGTCCCGCCGGACGCGGCGCAGTACGGCGTCGAGGCCAAGTACAAGCGCGGGTCGCGCAACGACTACTTCATCGTGCCACTCGGGAGCGCGCTCCAGTCGTGGCGCGACACGGACAAGCGCATCCGCATGGCGACGGGCAAGGACCCGAACCAGAGCGAAGCGATCCTCATCGCCGACGTGTCGACCCCCTACCGCCTGCTCACCGAGGTGATGTTCACCCTCGGGCAGTCGGAGTTCTCGAAGTTCCACATGATGGTCCTCCAGGGCGGCAAGCTCGGGACCCAGCAGCCGCCGCCGCCGTAGGGCGCGGCCTTCGGGCCTCCTCGCCCGTCAGAACCCCAGCAGGGGCGTCGCTCGGGAGGGGGACGCGTAGAAGCGTCGCATCGAGACGTTCATGACGAGGCCGACGCCGATGAGCACCGTCATGACGCTCGAGCCGCCGTAGGAGAAGAGCGGCAGCGTCACGCCGACGACCGGGAGCAGGCCCGTGACCATGCCCAGGTTGAACACGGCGTGCCAGAAGATGATGCTCCCGACGCCGACCGCCAGGACCGCGCCGAAGCGGTCCTTCGCCGACGACGCGACGCGCAGGCACCAGAGGACGAGCACGCCGTAGAGCACGACGAGCCCCACGCTGCCGATGAGGCCCCACTCCTCGGCGAAGACCGGGAACGGGAAGTCGCTGTGCTGCTCGTGGAGGAAGTTGAACTGGTTCTGCGACCCCTTCATGAACCCCTGCCCGAGCCAGCCGCCGTTGCCGACCGCGATGCGCGCGTGGTGCGGGTCCCAGTTGTACGTGAGGACGTTCTGGTCGGGGTTGAGCCAGGCGTTGATGCGCTCGTTCTGGTAGCCGCGGAGGCCGTACCCCCAGAAGACGGGCGCCAGGATCGCGCCCGCGACTCCGAGGCCGACCAGGCTGCGGGTCTGGATGTTCGTGAGCGCGCAGATGGACACGAAGACGAGGAGGAGAATGAGCCCCGTCCCGAGGTCCGGCTGGAGCATCACGAGCGCCACCGGCACCGCGGTGATGATCGCCGGCACGAGCAGCCCGCGCAGGGTTCGCCCCTCGGCCTTCGGGTCGTCGTGGAGGTACTTCGCGAGCGCGATGACGAGGAAGAGCTTCATGAACTCGCTCGGCTGGAAGCTGTACGAGCCGATGTAGATCCAGCGGGAGCTGCCCCGGATCTCGCGCCCGAGGATGAAGACGAGGAGCAGGAGGACGACGCCCCCCGCGTAGAGGGCGTAGCCGAGCCGTTCGTAGTGGCGGTAGTCGATGGCGGCGACGATCGAGGCGAGGATGCCGCCGCCGACGAGCCAGTAGATCTGCTGGATGTAGTCGTCGCCGTGGCCGCGCGCGACGCTGGTCGCGGAGTAGAGGTTGATGACGCCGACGACCGCGAGGAGCGAGACGCAGATGAAGAGCGTCCAGTCGAAGTGCTCCCGCACGCGACCGAGCAGGCCGACCTCGCTCGAGCGGAGCCTCACGGCCGCGCCCCCGGCTTGGTCGCCTTGGGCGGCGGCGACTTCGCCGACGGGGCGTGCCCGAGGCGGATCGCCTGCAGCCGCTCGTACTCGCGGACGATCTGCATCGCCACCGGCACCGCGATCTCCGGCCCCGACCCGCCGTGCTCGACCAGCACCGCCACCGCGACCTCGGGCGACCGCGCCGGCGCGAAGCTCGCGAACCAGGCGTGGTTCTGCGAGAGGTACAGGCCCATCTTCGGGTCGTCGTCCTTCTTCGTGACGTAGCCGGTCTGCGCGGTGCCCGTCTTCCCCGCGACGTCGAGCGACGGGTCGCGCGCCGCGTACGCCGTGCCGTTCGGGTCGTTGACCACGTCGTAGAGCGCGTCGGTCACCCGCCGAAGGTTCTCCGGCTGCACCTCGATCTGCCGCCGGATGCGCGGCGGGAACTCCTGCACCACCGCGCCGTCGCTCGTCTCCACCGCGCGGACGACCTGCGGCTGATAGAGCGTCCCCCCGTTGCCGAGCGCCGCGTAGGCCAGCGCGAGCTGCAGGGGCGTCACGGTCACGTCACCCTCGCCGATGGCCATGTTCAGCGTGAAGCCGAGGAAGAACTGGCCTCGATACCGCAGCGCGTACCACGATCGCGTCGGGATGCGCCCCGGCGCCTCCGGGTTGGTGCCGAGGCCCGTCTTCTGCCCCAGCCCGAACCCCTGCGCGACCTTCGCGATGCGGTCCATGCCGACCGCCTCCGCGAGGTGGAAGAAGTACACGTTGCACGAGCGCTCGATGGCCTGGTGCAGATCCACTGGCCCGTGTACGTGGCTGCACCGGAAGATGCGGCGACCGAAGACGACGAAGCCCGCGCACTTCTCGGTGTGCTCGGGGTCGATGAGGTGGTCCTCCAGCGCCGCCAGGGCGCTGAACGGCTTCATCGTCGAGCCGGGCTGGAACGAGCCGCTCATCGTCTTGTCGAGCATCGGGCGGAGCGGGTTGGCGTAGAGGCGGTTGAACGCCTCGCGCACGCGGGCGTGGCCCTCGCCGCCCGAGAGGTCGTTCGGATCGAAGCTCGGCTTGGAGTAGAGCGCCAGGAGGCGCCCCGTCCGGACGTCGACCGCGACGACCGACCCCGCCGCGTGGGGGCGCATCGCCTTGTCGATGGCCTGCTCGAGCTCGACGTCGACCGTGAGGCGCAGATCGCGCCCCGGGATCGGGTCGAGCTTCCCCGGGGGGTCCACCAGCCGCTCGGCCTCCGGCCCCGAGCGGTAGTGCCCGCGCGCGTCGACCACGCGCTTCTCCCAGCCGCGCTGCCCGCGCAGGTACGACTCCCACGCGTGCTCGATGCCGGTCGCCCCCACCGTGTCGCCACCCTCGTAGCCCAGCGGGTTGAGCCGCTGCTGCTCGTCGCGCGAGAGCTCCGCGTACCCGGGCGGCCGGTACTTCGCGAGCATGCCCTCGTCGATCTCCGCCACGTAGCCCAGCATGTGCGCGCCGAGCTCCTTGTACGGATAG
>JBEKGQ010000191.1:0-10258 GCA_050012715.1 Polyangiaceae bacterium | reverse complement strand
ACGGAGCCGACGCGCGGCTGGGCGCGTGGTGGACGCGCCGCTTCGAGACCGCGCTCCAGCTCGGGCTGCGCACCGGCCCGACGGCCACTGCCGCCGACGGAACCGTTCAGCCGAGCGCGTGGTCCCTCGGGCTGGCGGGCATCTACACGTTCACCCCGACCGAGAGCCGCTGGGGGCTCGATGGCGTGGCCGTCCTCGACGTCGAGCGGCTCACGCTGGTGCCCACGCCCTCCGCTGGAGCAACCGGGTACGAGGGGAGCAACTACGCCGTCCTCGGGAGTCTGGGGCCGCAGGGCTGGTTCGCCGTCCTCCCCGCGCTTCGCATCGGCGCCGAGGTCCTCGCCACCGTGCCGGTGCGCGGTGTGGATGCCATGGACGCCAGCACGCGCTTCGTGGGCCTGGGCGGCGTTGGATGGGCAGCCCAGCTCGGGGTCTGGAGCGCGCTGTGATCCGCGGGTCTCCTCGGCACGGCCGCGGGGGCGGTTCCCCGCATCGATCCGCGTTCGGCTGCCCTCACCGTGCGGGGCGGCGCGCCCCCTCCAGGACCTCGGCGCCCTATATCCGTACCGGGATACTGCGCCTCACGCGGGCCGCGCCCGTTGGCCCGCGTCGTGCGTCCTCCGCCGGTGAAGAGGCGCGATGCACCTGCTGGTCGATGGGATGAGCGAGCACATGAGGATATGGGTCGCAGACGATGACGCCGACATGCGTGCTCTCGTCATCGAGACGCTCCGAGCCAGTGGTCACGACACGTGCGAAGCGCGCGACGGGGAGGAGCTGCTTGGCCTGCTCTTGCAAGCCGAGGTCGAACCGAGCCTGCGGCCCGACGTCCTGATCACGGACGTGAAGATGCCGAGGCTCTCGGGGCTCGGCGTCCTCGAGTCCCTCCGCAGCGGGCAGTGGAGGCCGCCGGTCATCGTGATCACGGTGCTCTCCGAGAGCTCGATTCACACCGCGGCCCGACGGCTGGGCGCCATCGGCGTGCTGCAGAAGCCGTTCGACCCCGAGGATCTGCTGACCGCGGTGCACAACGCAAAGCTCGCCACCGAGCAGCTGGGCCATTGACTCCGACTCTTGACGCCCCACGAGCACCTGCGCAGATTGGGCGCGACCATGGGGGATAGGTCGTTCCACCGAGCCAGGGAGGGAGCGCCGAGCGTGCGCGACCCTCTTCGCGACCTGCGCGTCCTCGTCGTCGACGATAGTGCGGACATGCGGGAGCTGATCGCCGCGGTGCTCGAGACGAGCGGCGCGCGGCCCCGGTGCGCCGGCTCGTGTGCCGAGGCGCTCGCGGACTTTGCCCGGGAGCGTCCCGAGGTCGTGGTGGCGGACATCGGCTTGCCGGACGAGGACGGCTACGCGCTCATCCGCCGGATCCGGGCTCTCGCGCCCGCGGAGGGCGGAGCCGTGCCGGCGGTCGCGCTCACCGGCCAGGTGGAGGCCGAGCGACGTGCGATCTCCGCGGGGTACCAGCGATGCTTGACGAAGCCGGTCGAGCCAGACGTCTTCCTCGCCGCCGTCGCCGAGCTCGGACGCTCTGCTCGGTAGGGTCGTGCTCGCCACCGAGGCCGCCGCGTGACCTCAGCGGGCTGAACGAGATGGGAGGCTTGTCTTCCGCCGGGCCAGGCTTAGGGTTTTCCCGATGCTGGGCGACTTCGTGAACGAGAATCGAGAAGAGATCCTCGCGCAAGCTCGAGCGCGTGTCGCGAAGAGGAGCATCCCGGCCCCGACGGACGTGGAGATGTCGCACGGACTGCCGATGTTCCTCGAGCAGCTCCGGACCGCCTTGGAGCGATCGGCCTCGAAGAAGAGCGTCGACCACGAGGAGATCCAGCTGAGCGCCGCACGGCACGGCCACGATCTCTTCAGTCGCGGGGTCACCGTGGCGCAGGTCGTCCACGACTACGGGGACATCTGCCAGGTCATCACCGGGCTCTCGTTCGCGCGGAAGAAGGCCATCCCCCCGGAGGACTTTCAAACCCTCAACCTCTGCCTCGACGACGCCATCGCCGGCGCGGTCACCGCGTACGCACAGCTGCGGGAGCGCGCGATCGCCGACGAAGGAACCGCGCGTCTCGGCTACCTCGCGCACGAGATGCGGAACGCCCTGAACGTCTCGATCCTGGCGTTTTCGAGCATCAAGCGGGGCGCCGCGCCGATCGGCGGAAGCACCGGTGGCCTCCTCGAGCGAAGCCATGCTCGACTGCAGAATCTCATCGATCGCTCGCTCGCCGAGGTTCGGCTCGATGTCGGTCTGGATCGCCTGGAGCGCGTCCCGGTGTGCGAGCTCATCGAGGAGGTGGAGATAGGCGCGTCGATGGTCGCGCAGGCGCAAGGGCGCAAGGTGACCACCGCGGAGGTCGATCCGTCGATCATCGTCGAGGCGGACCGACAGATCCTCGCCGCGGCGCTGGCCAACCTCGTGCAGAACGCGATCAAGTTCACCCGGGCCGGGACGACGATCGAGGTGCGTGCGGTCACCACGACGGACCGCGTCCTCATCGAGGTCGAGGACGAGTGCGGCGGCCTTCCGCGGGGGAAGGCCGAGAACCTCCTTCGACCCTTCATCCAGCAGGGCACCGATCGAACCGGCTTGGGCCTCGGGCTGGCCATCTGCGTGAAAGCCGTGAAGGCCATGGCGGGCGAGCTTCACGTCCGCGATCTTCCGGGCAAGGGGTGCGTCTTCACGATCGATCTACCGAAACAAGCGCCGCCGCCCGCCGCTCTACGGGGGTGACTCCTCTCGGTCCATCACGAGCTGCTCGACGACGTCCCGCAGGTGCTCGGGTGCGCACGGCTTCGAGAGGTAGAGAGCGCACCCCGCCTCCGTCGCGAGGGGCTCGCCCTGGGCACGGTCGAGGACGGAGAGGGCCGCGATGGGGATGATCTGCGTGTCCGGGTCGGCCTTCAGGCGGCGCGTCGCTTCGAGGCCGTCGATTCCCGGAAGGCGGAGGTCCATGACGATGGCGTCGGGCGCGAGCACGACGGCCGCCATGAGGGCTTCCTCTCCGTTCGGGACTTCCTCGACGAGCCAGCCCGCCGCTCGCATGCACCACGCGTAGAGCTCGCGAGCGTTGTCGTCGTCATCGACGATGAGGACAATCGGTCTTCGGGTCCCGGTCGGGAGTAGCCGACGAGGTCCCGAGCCCTGATCGCGACGCGGCCTGTCGGAGTTGGATGGGGGGAGCACCGGGCGCCTGTCGGATATTATTAGCGCGCGCATACCAGAGCCGCACGCCCGCAGAGGTCGAGCTTTCGAAACGTGACTTTTCGTCACACCGCGGCGGAGTGTCACGCGTCCAGGGCTGTCTTCACCACGCGCGTTTCGCGCCAATGCGCATCGGCGTGACGATTGCACGCGGAGACGCTCACCAACGGACGACCGATGGAAGTGGCACGGGCAAGGAATGAGGAGCCTAGTCGAGCCGTCGATCCGACCATCGTTCCCATCCTGCTCGTCGACGACAAGCCGTCGAACATCCTCGCCCTCGAAGCCGTCCTCGCGTCGCCGGAGTACCGGCTCGTCGTCGCCCACTCGGGGGGCGAGGCCGTGCGGCGGCTGGAAGAGGGGGACTTCGCCCTCATCCTGCTCGACGTCCAGATGCCCGGCATGGACGGCTTCGAGACCGCGTCGCGCATGAAGGAAGTCGCGCGACAGGGCCGAGTCGTACCGATCATCTTCGTGACGGGCGTCGACCTCAATCGGTCGTCGCTCCTCCGCGCCTACGGCGAAGGCGCGGCGGACCTGATCCAGAAGCCGATCGACCCGGTGATTCTTCGCGCCAAGGTCTCCGTCTTCGCCGAGCTCCACCGCGCAAAGGAGCGAGCGGTCGAGGCACGCCTGCGGTCGGCTCGCGAAGCGGCGCGCCGCGAAGCGGCGGAGACGCAGCTCCGGCACCTGGCGACCGCCAACGCGGCCCTGGCGGCCGCGGCGCGCATGGAAGAGGCGCAGCGGGCGCGGCGGGAGTTTCTCGCGCGCGCGGGAGAGGCCCTCGTCTCCTCGCTCGACTACCGGACGACCCTCGCGACGGTCGCACGCCTGGCGGTGCCCGAGCTCGCCGACTGGTGCTCCGTCGACCTCGTCGAGCCGGGGACCCCGAGTCCGTCCCCGGTCGCCATCGTGCACACGGAGTCTTCGATGATCGTACCCCTCACTCATCGCGGTCACGTCCTCGGCGCGATGTCGTTCGTCTATGGGGACTCGGGGCGGCGGTACACGGAGAGCGATCTCGCCTTTGCCGAGGACTTCGCCCGGCGGGCGGCGATGGCGATCGAGAACGCGCAAGCCCACGCCGCCCTCGGCGCGGCCCTCGAGTTCCAGGAGCGATTCGTGGCGGTGCTCGGTCACGACCTTCGCAACCCGCTCGGCGCGATCGACATGGCCGCGGCCGTCCTCCGACAGCGGGCGACGATGGCGAACGACACCGCGACGATGCACGTGCTCGACCGCATGCGATCGAGCTCGACCCGCATGTCGCGCATGATCGAGCAGGTGCTCGATCTGACGCGGCTGCGCCTCGCGGGGGGGCTGGCGCTGAACCCCCGGCCCATGGACCTGCGCGAGACGCTCACCCGGATCGTCAACGAGCTGCGCATGGCGCACCCTTCGCGGAGCATGGTGCTCCGATGCGAGTCGATGTGCGGCACGTGGGACGCCGACCGGCTGGAGCAGGTGTTCTCGAACCTCATCGCCAACGCGGTCCACTACGGCGCGCCCGATAGGCCCGTCACGATCGATGCGCGGCTCGAGGACGGCGCGGTCCGGGTGGAGGTGCACAACGAGGGTGAGCCCATTCCGGAGGAGCTGCGCGCCCGGCTCTTCGACCCGTTCCGCCGAGGGACGCGCGAGAGTCGGCACGCGAAGACCGCCGGGCTCGGACTGGGGCTCTACATCTGCCGCGAGATCGCGCTCGCCCATCGCGGCTGCCTCGATGTCCAGTCGAGCTCGCCGGAAGGGACCACGTTTCGGGTGACGTTGCCTGGCGGCTCACCTCCGCCCACGGCACATTGTGGTGACGGAAGCCGATGAGCCACACGGTCCTCCTGGTCGAAGACGACGACGAGCTCCGCGAGTCGATGCGCGACTTGCTCGAGGACAGCGGGTACGTGGTGGTGACGGCCCGCGACGGCCAGGAGGCGCTCGACGCGCTCGCGCACACCCCGCACCCGTGCGTGGTGCTGCTCGATCTGGTCATGTCCGGCATGAGCGGCTGGGATTTCCTCGAGACGATGCGGGCGCGTCCCGAGCACTCGGCCGTGCCGGTCGTCGTGCACTCCTCGGCCCCGAGCCCGGCGCCGGCCGGCGCGACGCTCGTGCTGAAGAAACCAGTACCGCCCGAGCGGCTCCTCTCCGTCATGCAGCAATACTGCGCCGCGCGCCCCGCGAACGATGGCACTCGACGTGCGGTTTCCACTCCGACGGCCGCTCGACTCAATCGGAGAGCGGGGGCGAGAGCTCCCGACCGAACCTCGTCCGCTTTCCGGTCCGGTCTCGTCCGAAGACCGTGGCGCGTCCTTCTCGTCGATGACGACGCCGACCTCCGGGAGATGTGCAGCGAATACCTGACGACCGCGGGCTACGACGTTCTCCAGGCCGAGAACGGCGCGGTCGCGATCGACGTCGCGATCGGGCGCAAGCCGGACGTGATCGTCATGGACCTCGAGATGCCGGTCATGGCCGGCCTGGAGGCCATGCAGCGCCTCGGAGTCGACCCGAGGACGCGGGCGATTCCCGTCGTCGTGCTGAGCGCGAACGGCGTCCTCCCGCAAGCGACGGCCGAGCGCCTCGGCTGCAAGGTCTGCCTGCTCAAGCCCTGTGACCCGCGGGACCTCGAGGGCATCCTCCGGACGCTGGTGGGAGAGGACGCCGCGGCGACCGAGGCCCGCGGAGCGACGGCGCGACGGCGGACGTAGCCGGCCTGAGGCTCGCGGCAAACGTGATGGCCCCCCCCGTGTCGGCGGGACCCACGCCGGTGCCGGCGAGCAGACGGGCAAGCTGGAGGGGGAGGTCGTCCTCTCGTGCGGTGTTCTCCGGGAGACTGGCAGAAGTAGACATCGCACATCTCCTCTCAGGCCGCGTGCGCGGGGCGATACTTGTCCCCGCGGGTCGTGAGCTCAGCGTGTCCATAACTGGCGAGCACCCGGGTCAGCTTGCGGACGAGTGAGCGGTCCGCCGCGTCGCGGAGCGCAGGTATGCGGGCCGCCGTCGCATAGGCCAGCATCTGGGCGCTGGTCCAGATGCCGGCCACCGCGGCGCCGACGTAGTCCGACGGACCGAGCGTGACACCAAAGTCGGCCGCCTTGCGCCTGTCGCCACGCAGGGCCGTCGCGATGAAGAACATCTTGCTGGAGCCGCGCTCGAGCCACGCATGGACCCGGCCCGGCCACGAGTCATCCGGCGTCAGGTCGGCCGCCATCGTGGCGCCCACCAGCGCGCGGCAGGTGTCGTCGAACTCCTGCCGGAGGGTGGCGTGGCGCGTCAGCAGGACGTCCACCACGTCCCGCGGCGTGGCCGGGAGCAGCTCCTCGGGGAGGCCGAGCAGAAAGCACTGGTACCGGGCCAATTCGACGCGCGCGCGGACGTCCGGACGGAAGCTCGTACGGCCTTCGCGCAGCGCCTTCTTCGCCAGTACGAAGGTCTGAAAATAGCCCACCGGCATCTGGTCGACCTGGGGAATCGGGATGCCGTAGGTCCGGACGTCCCAGCGGTCGCCGTGCCGCAGGACGTTGAACCGCACCATCGAGTGCATGAGGCGGACCATCGCCGCCGCCTTGAAGCCGGCGCCGTGACGATCGAGCGCGCCCGGCAAGACGCTGGTGGTGAAGAACGTCGCCGTCTCCTTCACCCGGCGTCCCGCCGTCTCGTTCGACAAGGCTCCGGTCAAGGCCATGGGAAGGGCGGTGTACTTGTTCATGAAGGTGGCGATGAAGCCGCCGCGGACGACGAACGGGGCCCGGTGGGCGTAGGCGTTGCGCTCGATCCGGGCGCCCTCCTCGACCAGCTTCAGGTCCACCCACGGCGGCACCCGCTCCATCGCCTCGATGAATCGAACGAGCTCGGGGGGAGCGGACGGAACGTTCTCCACCCCGTGGTCGCACGCCTCCGTGAGCATCGTGATCAGGCCCCTGGCACCATGCTGGGGCATCAGCGCGGTGTACGCATCGGCGACGATGTCTCCGATCATCGTGTAGGCCTTGATGCGGGCCACTAGCTCCGCGTTGGCCAGCAACTCCGGCCGCCTCGGCAGGTACGCCGGGGCCAGGTGGGTCCGGTCGCCAGGCGTCACCGTGAAGCGCTCCGGCGTGATCGAGAAGTCGACGCGACCGTACATCGCGGGAATCTCGGTCGCTTGTGCCGCGACCTTCTGCGTGAGCTCCGTGCTCGAGGGGTTCATGGCTCGTACCTCCGCGACGCGATGAGCCGCGTCGCGATCGTCGATGTACGGCCGGCGGCCTCCCCCGCGCTTGTAGAACGCGGCTGAATTGAACCGCCCGGTGCGCCGTGACATCCTCCCGGACGGGACGGAGGGATGACGGAAGAGGGTGGGCCGAACCGTGGCGCCGGCGTGGTGGTCTACTACTGGCCCCGCGGCTTCCTGTACCTGTCGCCGAGGTTCGCCATCGACCGCGGCGACCAGCGGCCCACACGGCGCCCATCCATCCGCCTGATGCTCGTGCGCGCGGGGCACATCGAGATCGAGCTCGTCGACGGCACCTGCATCCGCACCTCCGCCGTCCTCATGGGTCCCGAGGTGAAGCGGCGCCGGATCGTCACCGAAGACAAGGGCTTCGTCCTGCTCGACCTTCCCCTCTCCACGCCGGAGCACGCCGCGCTCGCGCCCCTCCTCGCCCGCGATCCCGTGCGGCTCGTGCCGGCGGCCAGCTTCGCCGCGCTCTCGGCCGACCTCGATCGCGCTGCGGCCGGCGCGCTCGGCGCGCCGGAGGCGAGCGCCCTGCGCCACCGGCTCGTGCAGGCCGTCGGCGGCGCGACGTTGGAGCCGCGTCCCCACGACGAGCGCGTCCAGGCTGCTCTCGCCTTCATCGATCGGCACCGCCTCGAGGACACCTCCCTCGAGCGCGTCGCCGCCGCCGTCCACCTCTCACCCGACCGCTTGCGCCACCTCTTCAAGGAGCAGCTTGGCTGCACGATCTCGCACTACGCCCGGACCGCGGCGGTCTGGAGGGCGCTGTCGCAGTGGGCCCACGGCGAGCCGCTCACGGCGGTGGCGCACGACGTGGGGTTCCACGACTACGCGCACTCGCATCACGCGTTTCGCGAGATGTTCGGGTTCCCGCCGTCGATGCTGAAAGGAAAGGGCGTGCGGGGAGGCGTGAGGCTGATCAGCGGCTTCTAGCTGTCGGGCGGCGCGCGGCGCCGCGATTCGCTCTCGGTGCTGCGCGCGCTTCACCCGCAAGCACCACCGCATCACCGCGACGCGCACGTCCTCCCAGTCTCGACGCGTGTCCTCTGTCCACGGCGCGCACGCCTCCTTCGCCTGCACCGGCGCACGCGCCGCGAGGATGGTGGCCTGCACGTCCGGCCGGTGGGGGGAACCGCATGCGCGAGGCCGGCCTTGATGAGGGTCGGCGTGCGTTCCGGGTCGTCGTGCAGGCTTTCTGCCCCGCAAGCTCAAGAGAGGGGGACGAATGGACGCGAGCACATCGAGCGGCTGGCGGCGACCAGGCGCTCGGGTCAGCTGGCCATGGTCAGCACGAACTGGTGGTTGTGCCCGCCGTCGGTCGACGTCGTCACGGTCAACGACTGCCCGCCCTCGATCATCGAGAGCTGCGCCGCCGTCAGCGTGACCGTGTGCAAGGCGCCCGAGATCACCATGCCCCCGGACTCGGGTGGCGAAGTCGTGTACGTCGCGCCGGCCGATGGTGGATTGGCCAGATCGGTGGACGGGACGCAAACGGTGTGCGTGTGACCGTCGTCGACCGACGATGTCGGGTCGAGGCCCATGCATGCCCCTCCATCATCGCCGCCGCTCGCTGCGGCACCCGAGCCCGAGCTCGTTCCGCAAGCTGCGGCGACCGGTACGAGGAGCAAGGTGACCGTCGCGCTCGACAAGAACTCTCTCCGGCTGAACATGGCTCACCTCTCCGCGCAGCAGAGAGCAGCAAGCGTGCCACGCAAGCGCACTCGACCCGGCGAGGTGGCTCAGGGGGGCTGGGCGTCATGGAGCGCCGTGCCTCCGGCGCCCACCGCCCACAGCCCCGCCGTGCTGCTCCCCCAGAGTCCGACGAGGTCCGTCGCCGCCCCGCTGTTCGAGGACGCCCAGCTCGCGCCGTCGCCGTGGAGGATCACGCCGTTGGCCGAGACGAGCCAGATGTCGCCCGCGCCGAGCCCCCAGACGTTGTTCAGGTCGTATCCCGCCGAGGCCTGCGTCGCCCACGCGGTCCCGTTCCAGTGAAGCACCGTCCCCGACACGCCAGCCGCCCACACGTCGTCCGGCCCGCTGCCCCACAGGCTGAAGAGCGTCGGGTTCGCGCCGTTACCGGGGACGACCGACGACCAGCCCGTTCCGTCGTCGTGGATGATGGTTCCGCCGGCGCCAACCGCCCACACGTCGCCCGGTGCGTCGGCCCAGACGGCGTAGAGGTAGTTCTCGGTCACGCTCGGATCGAGGACGGTGATCGTCCACTCCGCACCGTCCCAGTGAACGACGTCGGGCGTCTCGCCGGCATGACAGTTCGTGACGGCCCAGATGTCGGTCGACGACGTGCCCCAGACGGCCTGCGCATCCTTGTCCCCGGTGCCGAGGCTCGAGTACGTCCACGACGTGCCGTCCCAGTGGAGCGCGTCGCCATCGGTGCCGACGGCCCAGACGTCGTCCGGCGCGGCGCCCCAGACGCCATTCATCGTGTCGGTGTTCCCGGTCGTGCCCGTGCCGTCGCCCACGGCGGCGGTCGTGCTCGCGACGACCGCGGTCCAGCCGGTGCCGTCGTAGTGCATGATGTTCGAGCCGACCGCCCAGACGTCGTCGGGGCCAAAGCCCCACGTGGCGTTGAAAGACGCGGTGTTGCCGAGCGAGACGAGGCGCCACTGGCCGCTGGCGTAGCCGAGGATCGTCCCGTCCCATCCGCCGACGGCCCACGCGCCGCTCGTCGTCCCCCAGAGGCCCATCAGCGGCGCCGCGTGGGGTCGAAGGTGCCGAAGTCGTGGTAGAAGATGCCGCCCGCGGTGCCCGCCACCTGGCCGTAGAGTACCGACTGCCAGTAGTAGATGCCGCCGGTGAGGTTGTCCTTCGCGAACATG
>JBEKGQ010000190.1:0-12252 GCA_050012715.1 Polyangiaceae bacterium | reverse complement strand
CCTCGTTCTGCGAGCCGTGGAGCGGCCACGGGGCGTAGTTGGTGAAGATCCGCCAGAACATGCCCCGGACGCGAACCCCGGCCTGGAGCTTGCTGGCGAGGAGCTGCCCGAAGGTCTGTCCCGCGATGGCGATGAAGGGATCGGCCCACCAGTTGAGCATGAGCACGTAGTCCGTCGACGAGCCCGTCTGGCTGATCGCATCGAACATCGCGGAGATGGCGGTCGGTCCGTCGACGAGGAACTGGACGTCGTTCTGGTCGGTCATGGCGTGGACGAGCGGCGCCGTCCCGTTGAACCAGGGGCCCGCGTCGTCCTTCTCCAGGTCGCCGGGGAAGCGCAGGGTGTTGACCTTGCCGTACTGGATCTTCGCTCTCCGCTTCACGAGCGCGACCGAGGGTCGCTGGAAGTTCGCGCTCGGGTCGTTGGTCGCGTCATCCGCCATCGTTGGTCTCCATTCGGGCCCGGGAGCGGCGAAACGTCGCGCCCGAGTGACACAGCCAGAACCGTGCTCGCTCCTTGTCTTCGCCGTCGAGGGCGAGCCCCTGGAAGCAATCGTGGCGCGACATCCCGTAGAGGGCGGCGGATCCCAGGTCGCGCGTCCCGTCCACCGGACGAAGGATGCAGGCGGGCCCCATCCGTGGCGGCGACCCGACGAGCAGCGACGCCGGGTTCATCGCGATCTTGCTGAGGACCTCATTCACGCGGAGAGCGCCGCCCGCCTCGGTGTACGTGAAGTAGTAGAAGTAGAGCGTGCCCCCCTCGCTCCGGAGCGCGAAGCCCTCGGGGCGCATGCCCTTGGCCAGCGCGTCGCACAGCGACGGATTCGTCGTCTGGAGCGGGGGAGCGATGACCGGATCCTTGAAGCGCTCGAGCTGAGCGGCGGAGAACGGCGCGCACTCGTTGGCGAGGAGCTCCCGCCCGCGAGGCGAAGGGTCCGGGTCCGCGACGAAGACGTCGCCGGCGAGCAGACCATCGACGCGCGCCTGACAGCGCTGGGACGCCTCGGCCGCGCCGGCGATCCACTTGGCGCTGTTCTCCTTCTCCTCCTGCGCGCTCATCGGCTTGCCGTCCTTCGCGCGGCACGGGTTGGCCGCGTCGCCGTACATCGCGATGCAGCACGCGCTCAGGGCGGAGCCGAAGACGAGCCACCCGACGACGATCACGGCCGCAAACGCGGCGCCCACCCCCGCCACCGCGCCGAGGAGCCGGCTCTTAGGTGTCACTGCTCGACCCGGAGGAGGCGCTGGCCGGCTCGACGCCCTGGGCCTCGTACAGCGCGGTGAGCTTCTGAACCATGTTGGAGTCGAGCACCGTCGCGGCGTCGGGCGCGGGATCGCCTGGCGCGGGGGGGCACAGGAGCGGCAGGTCGAAGAGCTCCTTGAATCGGTTGACCGAGCGGAGGGTGGCGGCGTCGAGGGTCCCGTCGTCCGCGCCCGGTTGGAGGCCGAGGTTGGACAGGCGCGCCCATGCGCCTTGCGCCGTGTTCGGCTCGGCCAGATCCTGGAAGTCGAGCTCGATCGTCCACACGTCCGACGAGTTGCCGTCGCTGTCGGTGAACTGGATGACGAGCGTCCCGCTCGTCGTGCCCTGCGGCACCTTCGCCCGGACGAACCCCTGGTCGTCCGTCGTGCCCGACGTGTCGATGTCGAACGGCACGTCGGAGGCCGTGCTGCCGTGCGCGGTGAGCGTGAAGTGGCGCGGCGGCAGCGGCGTTCCCGTCCCGTCGACGATGACCCGGATGATCACGTCGAGCATCTTGCCCGGCGCCCCTTCGCAGGGCGAGCGGCGCGCGAAGCGGTCGTAGAACCGGCACGCCATCGTGTCGCGCGTGATCTTGTACTCGCGAAGCTCGGGCCCGTTCTGACGCCGGGTCTCACCGTCGGGCCAGAAGGCGTCCTTGCAGGCGGTGTTCGGCTCGTGCGTCGTGTCCTCGCCGCCCATCTCGGCCTGGGTCAAGAGCACGATGGGGTTGAACTTGCCGCAGCTCTGGAGAGACATCTTCGGCAAGTCCCCGTCCTGGGCCCCGGTGCCGCCGAGGAAGTCGCTCGGCTGCATGCGGAACGCCGACGATGGCGAGGCGCTGGCGGTGCCCCCCCCCGCGCTCGGAGGCGAGCTCGATGGCCCGGACGTGCACAGCCAGTCCATATATGCGCCGAAGAGCGCGCGGCGGGTGTTCTTGCCCGGGTCCCCGTCGGGCGTCAGCCCGGCGTCCCCTTGAAAGCGCTTCACCGCCGCGATGGTCGTCGCGTCGCGAACCCCGTTGGCGGGGCCCGGGTAGTACGTGGCTCCGCCGGCGTCCGGCACGTTCCCGAGCATGGTCTGCACCATGCGCAGATCCCACGTGTCCCCCACCTCCGAGTGGTCGTAGAGCCACTCCCACAGGTCGGGCTGGCGCGTGAGGAGCGCGTAGATGGCGATCGCGCGCCGATCCCCGAGCGTCTTGTTGAGAGTGTCCGAGCCGGCGGGATCGCAGTGGCCGAAGAGAGCCGCCGGGCAGCCCGGGTTGGCCGCGACGATGCCGGACAGCGTCGTCAGCTCGGCCTGGAAGGCGGGGGCCACGAACGAGGAGTCGAAGGCGAAGCCGGGGTCGCCGAGGCGCCAGCATGCCACGGGGATGAGCGGGATCCGGATCGCATTGAACTTGGAGCTGCCGTCGGTCGGGGCGACGTTGAGCTTCTGCCGCGGGGCGGGCGGGTGCTGCGCGGCGAAGGTCGTGGTGCTCCCCACTCCCGCGCCGCTCCCGCCTCCCCCTCCCTGCGGATCGTCCGTCATCTCAGCACCCGTGCGACGTGAGCAGCTGCGCCTTGGTCGCGTCGTCGAGCTCTCCGCTCAACGTCAGCTTGTACTGCGCCTGGAAGTCCTGGAGGGCGATGACCATCTCGTCCGCCGTGTCCGGGACGGTGGGGTCCCAGAGAAATCCCATGTTGTAGAGGCGCGCCTTGTAGCCCGCCACGCTCGAGTCGTCGGATGGATTGAGGCCACCGACGACGAGACCGACCGGATCGCCGGCAGGCTCCTGTAGGGTCGTCTCGCGCGCGCTCTTGTCGATGGTGGCCTCGACGAGGCCGTCGCCGTCCGTCGTCAACGACGTCCCGGCGACGGTGACCGCGACGTTCGCCATCGCCTTCACCGCGAGATCCAGCAACGTCAGCCGCAGCTTGAGCGCCGAGCGCTGGATCTGGAACGGGTGCTTGGCTCCGGTCGGCTTGTTCGCCGCGGCTTGGGCCTTCAGCTCGGGGACGGTGAGCTGGTCGCCCGGCTGCAGCACGTGAGGGTCGGTTCGCAGTTGTTGCAGATCCGCGTTGCCCGGATCGCCCCACACCGTCGAGTAATCGTCGAAGCCGAAGCTCTCGGCGATCCCCGAGACGTGATCACCGGGCTGAACGGTGTATGTCGTCTCCGGGTGCGGCTCGACGTACGGGCACCAGATCTGGCAGTTGCCGGGATCGAGTCCCTGGATCATCGCCGCGCCGTTCGAGTCGAGCGTCCCGTCCCGTGTGGACCCGTCGGGCAACACGATGCGGTAGGCCCGGTTGGGGACCGGCGTTCCGTCCTGATCGACGAGCGTCATCCCGATCCAGCTTTGCGTCGCCGCAACGTCCTGGGAGCCCGCCTGGGGCCCGAGGGCCTCCTCGCCCGCCTCGTCGAGCGGAACGACGACCGAACGCTGCTCGCGACGGCGTAGGAGGAGCACACCCGAGCCCACGGCTCGCAGCAGATCTCGCGCGATGGCGTCGGTCTGCGGAGAGGCCACATCGAGGTCGACCATGTCGCGGGAGAGTGGCAGCGCCGGGAAGCCGCCCAGTCGCGCGTGGATCGACGAGACCACCTGACGCGCCTGGGGATCGCGGTGCTTGAAGTCCCACATCAGGCGCCGCAGCTCGAGCAGGGTAGCGTCGCGCTCTCCCCCGTCGCCGGGCGCAGGATGCAGGGAGATCTCGAGGTCGCCCCCGGGCCTGCGAATGCGCCAGTCGCCTCCCCCGCCGTTCGCCATTCGCGGCCGGAAAAGCTACCGCAGCCCGGACCGGACCGCACGGCCGACGGACCCCTCGCGCGTCGCCCATTCGGATGACACCGGCGAGCATGGGCGATCGGTCGTGGTCGACCGGGAAGCAAAATGTTAGCGACCGCCCCGCGCGCGTCGTGATTCACCCGGATTTCCGCGGATCGCACGCAAGTCCAATGCGAGTTTCGGGAGCCGCCGGCGCGCCGTAGATCCACCGCATCCCTTTTGGAGGCCGTGATGAACATCGCCGTATCCGATCGACTCACCACCCGCGCCCTCGACCCGTCCCGCTATCCGACCGACGCCGACCTCCGCGGATACGACGTCGCGCAGTCCTTCGCGAAGCACGTCGCAGCAACGGTGGCCGAGCGGGTCGCGGTCGGGATGTCCGAGCGCGACGCCACCCAGGTGACCCGCGAGGTGTTCCGCGAGCTGGGCGTGCGCCACCACTGGCACATGCCCGTCGTGGGCGTGGCCGAGGGGAGCATGAAGTTCACGAGCGCGTCGCGCCTCATCGGCTCGCTCGTGGGCTCCCGCAAGCGCATCCTGCGCGAGGGGGACGTCCTCTTCCTCGACATCGCCCCGTTCTACGAGGGGTACCCGTCGGACTTCACGCTGACGCAGCTCTACGGCGAGAGTGACCGGCTGCGCGCGCTCATCGACACCGCGCTCTCCCTCACGCGGCACGTCTCCGAGCACCTGCGCGAGGACATGCACGCGGGCCGCACGTGGGCGTGGATCAAGGAGCAGATCGAGTCGCGCTGCGACTACGACCTGCGGCAGTTCCCCATCAGCCCCGTCGCGCACCGCTTCGTGAAGCTCCCCACGAGCTGGCCCATCTTCCGCGAGGTGGGGACGGTTCACCTCTTCACGATCGGCTCGCCGCTCTTGCTCCCGGGGTCGACGACGGCGATGCGCGGGCTCTGGGTCATCGAGCCGCTGCTCGTGGATCGCGAGCTCCGGCGCGCGGCGAAGACCGAGGAGATCGTCTTCGTGACGGGCTCCGAGACGTTCATCTTCGGGCAGAAGCCGTTCGTCGCGTGAGCTCGTCGGGACGGCCCTCAGTCGAGGAGGAACCGCTCGACGAGGGCGACGAGCTCCTCGGCGAAGGCCGGATCGTTCAGGTACCCGGGGCGCTCCTCGGCGGCGTCGTGGATGACGTCCTCGACCGCGTGCACGACGAGGAACGCCTTGATCTCGGGGTTGCCGCGCGAGCGCAGCTCGCCGCCCCGCGCGCGCAGCGCCTCGACGACGAGGTCGACGACCTGCTGGCGCGCGCGTCGGTGCGCCTCGGCCGAGCCGAGGACGGGCAGCGACTGCAGGAGCGACGTCACGAGCTTCGGCGTGCGCGCGTGGACGGCGATGATGCTCTCGATCCCGGTGCGGATGACGTCGCGCAGCGGCCGGTCGTGGAGGGCCTCGACCCGCGTCGTCAGCTCCGCGTGCTCCTCGGAGAGCTCGCGCTCGAAGAGCGCCTGGACGATGGCCTCCTTGTTGGGAAAGTACTGGTAGAGCGACGCCACCGCGACGCCGGCGGTCCGCGCGATGCGGTTCGTGGTGAGCCGCGAGCCGCCGTCCTGGCTGAGGATCCGCGCCGCGGCGGACAGGATGTAGTCGACCGTCGCCCGAGAGCGCTCCTGGCGCGGTCGTTTCTTCGGCGCGTGCGCGGGCGGCTTCCGCATCGACTCAGAGGAAGTTAGCCGAGGCCGCGATTCCGGGCGAAGCCCTCCACGCGGGCGACGCCCTTGACGCACCAGAACGCCGGACGCTCGAGCACCGGCTGCCACACGAGGTCCCGCGTCGCGACGCACACGTAGCCGGTGCGAAGCTCGCTGCCGTCGATCCCGGACGGGGCCAGGGCGGCGAGCCTCGTCCCGTCGTCGCTCACGAAGTCGAACCGGAGGCCGCCCGCGAACCCGCCCAGGCGCGAGGCGGCCCAGAGTGTCTCGAGCGGCACCACGTCGACTCCTCTCACGCGCACCGCCACGAGCCTCGGGAGCTCGACGCGGCTGCTCGACGGCCCCATCGACACGTCGATCCACCAGCGCTTCGTCGCGTGGGTGCCGCTGGGGGGGACCGCGCCCTCGCCCGTGTGACCTGCGTGTCGATACCCCCGGTTCATGGCGCACGTGATTGCATCGCCCGGGCCACGACGAGGCTTCCTCCCCGGGGAAGTGAGGCACTTTCGAGCCCGCCCGTGGTCCACGCGCGATCCAGGCGGCCTCGCCGACGTCACGGGTGAAAACACGGCAAGACGTGTCGCGTGGCGGTCCATCGGGGTGCGCACACGCATTGCTAGGACGGAGCCACGATGGCGACCGCGATGGTCATTTCCGCTCCCGCCGTCACCGAGCGGATCCTGCTCGTGGACGACGAGCCGGATCTGCGCGAGCTCGTCATCTTCGGCCTGCGCGAGGCCGGCTTCGAGGTGGACGCGGTCAGCAGCGGTCAGGCCGGGCTGGCGCTGGCGGCGAAGATCCGCCCCGCGGTCATCGTGCTCGATCTCATGCTGCCGGACCTCTCGGGCACGGAGGTGTGCCGCTCACTCCGGGCCGACCCATTTTTGGCCGACGTGGGGGTCATCATGCTCACCGGCCGCGGCGAAGAGTACGACCGCATCCTCGGCTTCGAGGCCGGCACCGACGACTACGTGGTCAAGCCGTTCAGCGTCCGCGAGCTCGTGATGCGCGTCCGCGCCCTGGCCCGTCGCACCTCGCTGCGGCGCGCCTCGAGGACGACGACCGCGACCACCCGCAAGCTGCGCTGGAAGGGGCTCGAGCTGGATCCCCTGCGCCACCGGGTCTTCGTCGAAGGCGCCGAGCTTCAGCTCCGGCCGCTGGAGTTCAAGCTGATCCACGTCCTGCTCGACCAGCCGGGGCGCGTCTTCTCGCGCGGCCAGCTTCTCGAGGAGGTGTGGGGCATCTCGGGCGAGGCGACCTCGCGCACGGTCGACACCCACGTCCGCCGGCTCCGCGAGCGCCTCGGCGTCCACGGCGAGGCGGTCGAGACGGTGCACGGGTTCGGCTACCGGCTGAAGGAGCCGTGAAGCCGGAGCCGCGACCGCGTATCCTCGCGCGACGTGATCCGGGTCCGGGACCTCTGCAAGCACTACCGGGTCCACGAGCGGCCTCCCGGCGTCGCGGCCGCGTTCCGGTCCGTCTTTCACCGCGAGTACAAGACCGTCGCGGCGGTCGACGGGATCTCGTTCGAGATCGCGGCCGGCGAGCGGGTCGGCTTCCTCGGCCCGAACGGGGCCGGCAAGACGACCACGCTGAAGCTCCTCGCCGGGCTGCTCCACCCGACGTCGGGCGAGGTCCGGGTCGACGGTCACGAGCCGCGACGGCGGGAGGACGCGTACCTCAAGAAGATCATGCTCGTCCTCGGGCAGAAGCAGCAGCTCCTGTGGGACCTGCCGCCGAGCGAGACGTTCGAGCTCAATCGTGCCGTCTACGACGTGCCCCGGCCGCAGTTCGCCGAGACGATGAAGGAGCTGTCGGAGCTGCTCGAGCTCGGCGACCTCGTGAAGCGCCCGACCCGGACGCTGTCCCTCGGCGAGCGGATGAAGTGCGAGCTCGCGGCGGCGCTCGTGCACCGGCCGAAGGTGCTCTTCCTCGACGAGCCCACCATCGGCCTCGACGTCTCGATGCAGGCCACCGTGCGCGGCTTCGTGCAGCGCTACAACGAGCGCTACGGCGCCACGCTCATCCTGACGAGCCACTACATGGAGGACGTGCAGCGCCTCTGCCCGCGCGTCATCGTCATCGACAAGGGCAAGCTCGTCTACGACGGCGCGCTCGACGAGCTCGTCACGAAGGTCCGGCCCGACAAGCGGGTCATCCTCCGCTTCTCGCGGCCGGTCGACGAGCGCGAGGTCGCTTCGCTCGGGACCATCGTGCGCGAGGCGGACGAGCCCAGCGGGCAGGCCGACGCCACGAAACCGGGCGCGCCCGCGTGGTCCATCGCCCTCGACGTGCACGTGGACGCGGTGAACCGCGTCGTCACCGAGGCGCTCTCGCGGCTGCCGGTGAGGGATCTCACGGTGGAGACGCCGCCGCTCGAGGAGGTGATGAGCGAGCTCTTTGCGAGCGGGAAGGCCTCGTGAGCACGCTCCGGAGCTCCCTGCGCGCCTTCCCGACGCTGCTGCGCATCGGCTTCATGGACGCCGTCGCCTACCGCGCCGAGCTGATCGTCTGGACGCTCGCGACGACGATGCCGCTCGTGATGCTCGCGCTCTTCACGAGCGTCGCCGCCGACGGCCCCATCGGTCGCTACGGGAAGCCGGAGCTCGTCGCGTACTTCCTCGCGACGTTCATCGTCCGCCAGCTCACCGGCTCGTGGGCGTTCTACGAGATGAACTTCGACGTGCGAAACGGCACGCTGGCGATGCGCCTGCTCCGCCCGGTGCACCCCTTGTGGGCCTACGCGGCGGAGACCCTCGCCGCGCTCCCGATGCGGTTCCTCGTGGCGCTGCCGGTCGCCGGCATCGCGCTGGCCTGGGTCGGCGGGCGGGCCCTCACCCACGACCCACTCCTGTGGCTCCTCTTCGTCGTCTCGATCGTGGGCGGCTGGCTGCTCACGCTCTTCGTCAACTTCGTCGTCGGGTGCCTCTCGTTCTTCGTCGAGAGCAGCATGAAGCTCATGGACACGTGGCTCGTGTTCTTCTTCGTGCTCAGCGGTTACCTCATCCCGGTCGATCTCTTCCCCCACGCCGTCCGCGGGGTCATCGACTGGCTGCCCTTCCGCTACCAGATCGGCCTACCCGTGGAGCTGATGACGGGAGCCCACGACGTCCCGCGCGCGCTCCTGCTCCTCGCGCAACAGTGGATGTGGGTCGCCATCGGCCTCGGCGCGACGTCGGTGCTCTGGCGGAGCGGCCTCCGGCGCTTCGCGGCGTACGGAGGCTGACCGGTCGTGAGGTACGCGCGCCTGCTCCTCATGCAGCTCCGGGCCTCCTTGCTCCTCGCGCTGCAGTACCGCGCGGAGTTCCTGCTCGACGGGTTCGTCGAGGTCTTCTGGATGGTGCCCGCGATCGTCCCGCTCGCGGTCGTGTTCCGCGCCCGTCCCCACCTCGGCGAGTGGAGCTTCGGCGAGGCGCTGATGGTGGTCGGCTGGTTCACCTTCCTCCAGGGCGTGCTCGAGGGGGTCATCAACCCGAGCCTCGTGACCGTCGTCGATCACATCCGGAAGGGGACGCTCGACTTCGTCCTCCTGAAGCCCGCCGACGCGCAGTTCCTCGTCTCCACCGCGCGGTTCCAGCCGTGGCAGTGCGTCAACGTCTTCACCGCCGTCGGCATCTTCGCCTGGGGGTTCGTCGTCCTCGGGCGCGCCCCCTCGCTCGCCGACGTCGGCGTCGCGACGGTGGCGATGCTCGCGGCCGTCGTGGCCCTCTACTCGGTGTGGATCCTGACCGTCAGCGCCGCCTTCTACGTCGTGCGCATCGACAACCTCTCGCAGCTCTTCAACGCGGTGTTCGACGCCGCGCGCTGGCCGGTCAGCGTCTTCCCGCGGGTCGTGCGCCTCATCTTCACCTTCGTGCTGCCGCTCGCGCTGATGACGACCTACCCCGCGCGCGCGCTCCTCGGCACGCTCCCGCCCCTCACCCTCGCCGGCGCCCTCGGGGGCGCCGCGGTGGCCTTCGCCGTGGCCCGCATCGTCTGGAACGCGTCCATCGCCAGGTATACGAGCGCGGGCGGCTGAGGACCGGTACTATGACCGGTGATGGGGAGCGCACGCCGTGCGTCGTTCTTCGCGCTCGCGACGTCGGTGCTCGTGGCCGCGTGCGGGCTCGACTTCGACCGGTACAATCCGGCAGGCGACGCGTCGACGGATGCGAGCACGGGCGATGCGGCGGGACGCGAGACGGCCGCGGACGGTCCGCGCGACACGGGCTCCTCGGGTGCCGACTCGACGGTCGATGGTGCCGGCGGCGACGCGAACGGGGGCGACGACGAGGCGAGCAGCGGGAGCAGCAGCGGGAGCGAAGCCGGCGGCGGGGACGCGGCGAACGAGGGCTCGACGACGGACGGCGGCCCGTGCGGTCAGCCGGGAGAGCCGTGCTGCACCGGGGCCACGGCGTGCCAGGGAGGCGGGTGCTGCTCGGGCGGAGCCTGCGTCGCGCGGGGCGCCTCGCCGACCACGACCGAGGTGTGCATCGACGGGACGCTCGTCGCCTGCGGCGGCGGCGGCGGCGTCGCCGGGGGTCAGCCCTGCTGCGAGAGCGCGACGTGCAGCGCCAAGCGATGCTGCGTCGACGGGACCTGCCTCGCCGCGGGGCAGACCTGCGGAGGAATGCCGAACCTCGGCCTCTGCGCCAACGCGGCGTGCGGCACCTGCGGCGGCGACGGCGACGCGTGCTGCACCGGGGCGCCTGGCGGACAGGGCGACGGCGCGAACTTCTGCACGACGTCGGGCGACGCGTGCGATCCGACCACGAACAAGTGCACGGCCTGCGGCGGCAGCGGGCAGCCGTGCTGCGACGGCGTGTGGTGCGGCGGCGGCGGGTGCTGCGACCAGACGGTGAAGACGTGCGTGGCGAACACCGCGACCTGCGGGGGCGGCCAGGGCAAGTGCTCGAGCGGGGCGTGCGAGAGCGGCGCCTGCGGGGGAATGGGTGGACCGTGCTGCGGGGGCGGCGTCGGCTGCACCGCGCCGTTCTCGGCGTGCCAGGCCAACGTGTGCGTCGGGTGCGGGGGCACCGGCCAGCCGTGCTGCCCGGGGAACAACGCCGGCGGCGAGTGGTGCAGCGCGGGCGAGGTGTGCTCGTCGGGCGCGTGCGCGGCGTGCGGCGGCACCGGGCAGCCGTGCTGCGCCGGCGCCGAGTGCAAGCTGGGCGCCTGCGCCGGAGGGAAGTGCCCGTAGACGGCTCAGAAGATGAGGAACGGCACGCGCCCCCGCGCGGGCGCTTCGACCCCCCGGACCGACGCCGCATCGGCCGTCGCGTCCGTCGTCCCGAGCGCCCTCAGCGCCGGCGGCTCCGGAGGGCCCGCGAACCAGGACGTCAGCTCGTTCCGGTAGTTGGCCGGCGGTGGGCCACGGCGCACGACGCCAGAGGGCAGCTCCTCGTCATCGAACCCGACGGACGACCTGGCGGGTAGCACATCCCCCTAGTCGCGCCCCGCGCCCGGAACGGCTCACGGAAAAATCTCCCGACTGCGGAACGGCTCACGACCGCGGAACGTCTCGCGTGGGCCTCCGGTCACAGGATCGCTCGTTCCCCTTCCGGACTGATGTTAAACCCGCGCGCATGCCCCGTTCGACCCACCTCCTTTCGCTTCCCATGGCCCTCGGACTTCTCGCCACGTCGGCGTGCGGAGGCTCCGACGCCGCCGTGCAGAGCACACCCGGCGACGGCGGCGGCGTCGAAGGCGCCGCGGGCGATGCCCAGGTGACGGTGGAGGCGGGGGCCACCGAAGGGGGCGAGCCCGGAGACGACGCGGGCACGTCCGGCCTCCAGGCGATCCCCCTCTACTCGTGCTCCCTCGACGGCATCGCCTACACCGTCGGCGCGACCATCGGCTCGCAGCAGTTCCAGCTCACGGTCGACACGGGCTCGACGACCCTCGGCGTCGCGTCGTCGTCGTGCTCGGGATGCGACGTGACCCCCGAGTACACCCCGGGCGCGACCGCGGTGGATCAGAAGAAGACCGCGTCGTCGCAGTACGGGACCGGCAGCTGGACCGGCGAGATCTACAAGGACACCGTGGCGCTGCCGCCGACCGCGACGACGCCGCTCGAGTTCGTCGCCATCGACACGCAGAGCATGTTCTTCGAGCCCATCCCGTGCGACTCCAAGTCGGGGAGCATGCAGGGCATCGTCGGCTTCGCGCCCGTGGCCGCCGCCCTCCCCGGCACGCAGGGGCTGATGGACCAGTTCGCGGCCACGCAGAAGGTGCCCAACATCTTCGCGACCAAGCTGTGCGACACGGGGGGCAGCCTCTGGCTCGGCGGCTTCGATCCTTCGGCCACCACCGCGGCCCCGCAATACACGCCGTTCAACGCGGAGTACTTCGACTCCGGCTACTACGCCGTGAGCCTCGTGTCGATCGAGGTGAACGGGACGACGGTGCCGGTGGCGAGCGGCACGTACGCCGACTCCCTCGTCGACACCGGGACGTCGATCTTCGCGCTGAACACGACGACGTACGACGCGCTCACCGCCGCCATCGGCGGTGACGCAGCGTTCACGAAGGAGTTCGGCGGCGCGTCGTTCTTCAGCGCGGCGACGCCGTGCGCGACGTCGAGCGCGA
>JBEKGQ010000189.1:0-10361 GCA_050012715.1 Polyangiaceae bacterium | reverse complement strand
GGCCGAGCCCCACCTTTGACGCGCCCCGTCGCCCGCGCGAGCGCCTGCGTACGCGCCCGCGCCTGCGCCTGCGCCCGAGTGCGCGCCCGCGCCCGCGCCTGCGCCCGCGCTCGCGCCCGCGCTCGCGCCCGCGCCCGCGCCCGCGCCGTCTCCTCCGCCTCCACCCATCACCCCTCCTCCCCCCTCTCTCTTCAACCTCTCCCAGGTCGAAGCCCTCGCCGATCTCCCCGACGACGCCCGCTCCGCCTTTGCCCGCGCCGCCACCCTCACGCACCTCGCGCGCGAGGAAGAGGTCTCCAGCTTCGCCCTCGCGCTCGTCCTCGAGGGCAGCGTCGACGTCGCGGCAACCATCGTCGACGCCCCCGCGCGCCGCCTCGAGGCGGGCACGGTCATGCGCGCGCGCGGCACCATCGACCACATCCAGCCGCTGCGGCTCATCGGCGCATCGGACTCGGCGCGGGTTGCCACCTGGGACGAGGCGGCGGTCGAGCGCGCATTCCGCACCTGTCCCTGGGTGGAGGACGATCTCCGCGCGGCGAGCAACCGCCTGCAAGCCGAGGTGGGCATCACGATGGGTCCCCTCGGAGAGCGCTTCGACCTCGCGCTCCGCAGCGTCGTCCTGCAGAAGCTGACGCTGCGCGTGCTGGTCGAGCACGAGGTCTGCGCCACGCGAGCCGAGCCCGTACCCGGCCTGTTCGTCGTGGGCGCCGGCGAGCTCGAGCTGCTCGGCGAGGGGGACGTGATCGCGCCGGCGACCCTGCGCTCCGGCGATTTCCTGTTCCCGGGCGAGGTCCTCGGCGCGTCGCGGGCGCCCGCGACCGCGCGTGCCGCGAAGGGCGGAGCCCTCGTCCTCTTCGCCGACCGCGCGGCGACGCAGGAGCTCCTCGTCACGTGTCCCCCCCTCCTGGAGATCTTCGCCGGTGGCTGACTACAACCCCTATGCCGCCCCGCAGGCCGCGCTCGCCGAGACCCGAGTCCCCGCGGCCAGCGGGACGCCGCAGCCATGGACGGTCGGCGAGGTGGTCTCGCTCGCCTGGGGCAGGTTCACGAAGAGCTGGGCGATCCTCGTCTTCTCGTACCTGCTCTTCTACGTCCTGCTCCAGATCGTCACGCAGGTGACGACGCGGGCCATGGGCGTGACCGCCGACTTTCGTTCGCCCGAGTTCTGGACCGCGACCGGCGTCGCCACGCTGGCCGGTCAGATCGTGCGCGCCTACTTCGACACCGGCCTCGTTCGCATCTGGCTGGGCGTCGCGCGCGGAGAGTCGCCGAGCTTCGGTCTGCTCTTCTCCGGCTTCGATCGCTTCCTTCCGATGCTCGCGCTGACGTTTCTCTCGACGCTCGTCATCTCGCTCGGCACCGTGCTCCTCATCGTTCCCGGCATCATCCTCGCCCTCGGGCTCTACTTCGCGAGCTACTACGTGATCGACGCCAGGATGGGACCGATCGACGCGATGAAGGCGAGCTGGAACGCGACGCGCGGCCAGAAGGCGGACGTCTTCCTCCTCTACCTCGCCGGCGTCGGGCTCGGCCTCCTCGGTCTCGCCATGTGCTTCATCGGCTCGCTGGCGACGATCCCCATCTTCAGCGTCGCCGCGGCCATCGCGTACACGCGCGTTTCGGGCATCGGCGTCGTGGCCTCCGCGGACGGCGACGGGGCTCCGCCGGTGGCCCCTCCCGGGTACCCGCTGCCCCCCGCGTCGCCGGCCGGCTACGGACCTCCCCCCGGCTACGGACCGCCACCGACCGCGGGCTGAGCCGAGTTCGCAGGCTCGCGGGGTACGTTCGAGGCCTGGCGCGTCGCGGTCGGCGCCGCGACGGCCGACGGCTCGAGGTCCCAGTGGAGCTCCTCGTTGCCCTCGGCGCCGGCGAAGCGAAGGCCGAACCAGCGCGCGCTGGGGGAGATGCTCGGACGTCCGTCGCCCATGTGCCGCGGGAAGCGGATGCGAAACGCGTGGCGCCAGACGCTCGTGTACGGGAAGTAACGCCGCTCGAGCGGCCCGGGCTTCACGATGGTCTCGATCTTCGCCGGGGCCGTCTCGCTGCCCTCGTCGTCGATGAGGCGCACGATCCACGCGCTCGTCGGGCGGCTGAGATCCGTCCAGCGCCAGTTGGTGCCGTAGAGCGCCACGTAGAACTCGTGGTCATCGTCGGTCTCGTGGAGCGTGCGCTCCATCAGGGCCCGCCGCTGCTCGACGGTGAGGCGGTAGTCGGCGGCGTACCGCACGACGTACGCCCAGCGAAAGTCCCACGACTCGAAGGTGGCGGTGACGGTGAGCTTGTCGTCGAGCTCGCTCAGCTGGATGAGGCTCTCCTCGCGCGTCCAGCGCTTGAGCACCTCCTGGTAGTCGCTCGGGACGTACTCGCGCGCCCCCGTGGCCAGCGACACGCGCTGCACCGCGCACCCGCAGAGGCTCCCGCTTCCGCAGAGCAGCGCGAGCACCGAGGCCAGCGGCGCGAAGGACCGGACGCGCATCGTCCGGGTGAGGGTAGCGCTCCTCGGCGCGCGCTACACGCCTCTCTTCGCTCGCCACGCTTCGTCGAAGTAGGTCGAGAGGTAGTTCCGCCCGGTGTCCGGCGCGATGGTGACGACGCGCTTGCCCGCGCCGAGGTCCCTCGCCACCCTCGCCGCGGCGCAGACGGCGACACCCGCCGACCCGCCCGCGAGGATGGCCTCTTCCCGCGCCAGGCGGAGCGTCATCGCCACCGCCTCTCGATCCGGAATCGTCACCACGTCGTCGGGTCGAGCGTCCGGCTGCGCGCAGTCGCCGAGGTCGTCGATCACGCCCTCGACCAGCGTGGAGCCGTGCTCGCCGGCGCACGATCCCCGCTCGGGCATCGCCCCCACGACGCGGATCCCCGGCAAGCGCTCGCGGAGAAAGCGCGCCGTCCCGCCGAGCGTACCGCCGCTGCCCACGCATGCGACGAACGCGTCGAGCTTGCCGTCGCAATCGGCCAGGATCTCCGGTCCCGTCGACTCGTAGTGCGCGCCCGGGTTGGCGGGGTTCTCGAACTGGTCCGGCAAGTAAGCCCCCAGCTCGCGCGCGAGCGCCTCGGCGCGCCCGATGTAGCCCTGCGGGTCGGTCGGCTCGACGTCGGCGCGCGCGTGCACGATCTCGGCTCCGAGCGCGCGCAGCACCGCTTGCTTCTCCCGCGACGTGTTCTCCGGGAGGACGACGACGCAGCGGTAACCGCGCACCGCGCACACCACGGCGAGGCCGACGCCGGTGTTTCCCGCGCTCGCCTCGACGATCGTGCCGCCGGCCTTCAGCGCGCCGCGGCGTTCCGCCTCGGTCACCATCGACCGCGCCGCACGATCTTTGATGCTCCCGCCCGGCGCGAAGTACTCGAGCTTCACGAGGACGTCGGCGGCGCCGTCTCCGTCCACCACTCGCCTCAGTCGTACGAGCGGTGTGCGTCCGATCGCGCTGAGCACGTCGTCGTGGATCACGGGAACCACCGGCCAGCGTACAACAGCGCGAAGACCTGGGGCCGGCAGACGCGCGAAGGCACGCACATCGCGCACATCGGGCCAGCACGCGCCAGGTGACGCGACGTCAGCTCCGACGCACACGACGTCGTGGGCATGGCATCGGCGTCACAGGCGTTTTCCGCTGGGAGCTGCAATTTCGCAGCGTCCACCTCTACGCACTCACCGCCCCCCGACGACGCGACCACGCAGATCCAAGCGCGGGGAGCTGCGTATCCAGAGACGAAGGCCGCGATGGCACGGCCGCTGCACTTCCAGGTCGGGAATCGTCCGTAGCCCCGCCTCGTCCATCGGCAGGGGACATCGAAAGAGAGCGAACGTGATCGACAAGCTCGGGTTTCTGGTCCGCTTCTGGGAGCTCAAGGCACGCCACGCGACGCTCGGGTTGCCCCTGTCGGCGTCCGAGCAGCTGGAGCTCCTGTCGCTCATGCAGCTCGTCACGGGTGACTTCAAGATGCCCGAGCCGGGAACCTGCGCGCGGCCGCCGAATGCCGTTCCCGCGCAGCTCATCGGCGAGGGGACGATCCTCCCGGTCGAAGTGCGCTACGTGTGCGCCGCGGCGATGGTCGTCGCGGGCGCGAAGTCGATGTCCCCGGGCGAGCGCGTCATCATTCGCACCGCGGACGCCGTCAGCGGCGTCGAGTTCGCGTTCCCGTGCTCGGTCGCGTGGGTCCACGAGGGGACGCCGTGCATCATGGCGGTCGTCGTCGACGGCATCCCGACGCGGAGCGAGTTCGCGGCGCTCCCCGAGCCGCGCACGGCCAACGTCCTCTCCATCGGTCCGCAGATCCGGCTCGTCAGCTGAAATCGGCCCGCTCGGTGCGGCGCGCGCGAAGAGGCGTCGCGCGCCGCTGGTATGCTCACCGCGATGCTGCGCGTCGTGCTCGGGCTGGCGTGCGCGCTCGTGCTCGCGGTCCTCGCCGCCCACCCGGCGCTCCGGCGGGTCGAGCGACGGCTCGGGCTCACGGTGCTGCTCTCCACCGGCGTCCCGTTCCTCGCGATGGGCGTCGTCTTTCGCCTGCCCGCGGTGGGGGTGCTCACCGACGACGTGGTCACCGATCTGCGTCCCGCGCTCGAGTTCGGCCTCGGGTGGCTCGGCTTCGTCGTCGGCATGCAGTTCGACGTGCGCGAGCTCGACACGCTGCCCGAGAAGTCCGGCGCGGTCGTCTTCGCCGCGAGCGCGCTTCCCCTGGCGGTGACCGCCGGCGCGTGCGCGATGGCGCTCTTCGGCCTCGACGCGGAGTGGTCGCTGCGCGACGCGCTCGTGCTCGGCGCGTGCGCCGCGCCGGCCTCCCCCCTCGCCGCGGTCGCCCTCGCGCGCTCTTCCGGCTCGCACGCGGCGTCCATCGTCGCGCGCGTCACGGTGCTCAACGACGTCGCCGGCGTCGCCGTCCTCGGGCTCGTCTGCGCATTCTTTCGCCCGACCGACGAGCTCAGCGCCTGGAAGCTCCCGCACGTCGCCTGGCTCTTCGTCACCCTCGGGATGGGCGGCGTGCTCGGGATCCTGACCTACGTCCTCATCCGCAGCACGAAGGGGCTCGCGGAGGAGGTCGCCTACCTGCTCGGCGCGGTGGCGCTCTCGGCCGGGATGGCGGGCTATCTCGCCATCTCGCCGCTCGTCGCGTGCGCCATCGCCGGCGCGCTGCTCACGAACCTGCCCCACGGGCGGATGACCGAGCTGCGCGCCTCCATCCTCCAGCTCGAACGGCCGCTCTACCTCATCTTCCTCCTGGTCGCGGGGGCGCTCTGGGATCCCACCGCATGGCAGGGGTGGGTGCTCGTCCCCGTCTTCGTCCTCTCGCGCGTCGGGGCCAAGCTCCTCGGCGCCGTCGTCGCCGTGCGCACCGGGCCGCCCGAGCTGCCCGACGCGACGACCCTCGGCATCGCGCTCTCGCCCCAGTCGCCGATCGCCATCGCCATCATCGTCAGCTTCTCGACGCTCTACGGGGGCAGCGCGGGGCGAGGCATCTCCTGGATGACGACCGCGGTCATCGGGGGCGCGCTCGTCACCGAGCTGGCGGTGCAGGCGATCGCCAGGCTTCGCGGTGGCCTCCACTACGAGACGGGAGCCCTGTCCTCGTGATCCGCGCGGCGATCCTCCTCGCCATGGTCGTCATGCTGGTCGCGGCGGCGCGGTCGTTCCTGCCGCAAGAGACGTCGCTGGTCGGCTCGGGCGCGACGCTCGCCTTCGGCTTCGTGCTCCTCGCGGCCCTCCAGAGCGGCACGCTCTTTCACGGTCTCCGCTTGCCGCGGCTGACCGGCTACCTCGTCTGCGGCTTTCTCGCTGGTCCGAGCATCACGAACCTCGTCACCGAGCGCATGCTCGGGGACCTGAAGCTCGTGAACGGCGTCGCCATCGGCCTCATCGCCCTGTCGGCGGGCGGCGAGCTCAGTTTTCGCCGGATCCGCGGGCGGCTGCTCGCCATCCTCGCGACCGGCGGCGGCGCGCTCGTCGCGGCGACCGTCGTCATCACGGTCGCCCTGCTCGCGGCGAGCCCCCTCCTCGGCTTCATCGCGGAGATGCCCTGGGACCAGCGTGCCGTCGTGGCCCTCACGATGGGCGTCGTGTTCTCCGCGCTCTCGCCCACGGTCACCCTCGCCCTCATCAGCGAGACCGGCGCCGCGGGCCCGATCAGCGAGATGTCCCTCGGCATCGTCGTCGTCGGCGACCTCGTCATCGTCGTGGCCTTCGCGGCGGTCAACGCGCTCGCGAGCGCGACGTTCGGTCACGAGGACGCGGGCGGGATGACCGCCCTCCTCTGGCACCTCTTCGGCTCCATCGGGGGTGGCGTCCTCTTCGCGCTCGTCCTCTTCGTCTACCTGAAGCTCGTCAACGTGCGCGTCCCGCTCTTCGTCTTCGGCATGTGCTTTCTCTGCGCCGAGGCCGGTACGCGCCTGCACCTCGACCCGCTCCTCGTCTGCCTCACGGCGGGCCTCTTCCTCGAGAACCTCACCGACATCGAGGGGGACAAGCTCGTCCACGAGATCCAGCCGGCCGCGATGCCGACCTTCGCCGTGTTCTTCGCGGTCGCCGGCGCCGGCCTGCACTGGGACGTCTTCAAGCTCGTGGCGCCGATCGCCGTCGGCCTCGCTCTGGTGCGCGCGGCGGCGCTCTTCGGTGGTGGCCGGCTCGGCATGGCCGCCTCAGGCCTCCCACCGGCCGAGCGCAAGTGGCTGCACTTCGCGTTCTACTCGCAGTCGGGGGTCGCCATCGGGCTCGCGATCCTGCTGAAGGACCGCTTCGCCGGGTGGGGGGAGCCAGCGAGCGCCTGCCTCCTGGGGGGGATCATGGTCAACGAGATGGTCGGGCCGCTCCTCTTCAAGACGGCCCTGGCGCGGAGCGGCGAAGCCGGCCAGAGGGCCGCTCAAGCTGTCGCGCATTGACGGGTTCTCTGGCATAGTCGCGAGCCCCATGCCCCTCGATATCCAGCTCCGCGTCGCGCCGCCGCTCGATCTCGCGGCCGACGTTCTCGTCGTCGGTGTTCTCCAGATGGGCGGCAAGACGCCCTCGCTCCCGCCGTCACTCAAGGCGATCGACGACGCGCTCGGGGGGGCGCTGGCGAAGCTCGTCGCGAAGGACGAGTTCACCGGCAAGCGCGATCAGTCGCTCTCCGTGAGCACCCTCGGGCGCATCCAGGCCGACAAGGTCGTGCTCCTCGGCCTCGGGGAGAAGCGCTCGCTCCACGCCGCGGAGGTCCGCACCTTCGCCGCCAAGGCGGCGCGCATCGGCAACGGGGAGAAGGCCAAGTCGCTCGCGCTGGCGCTGCCGGCCGGTCTGGAGGGGGACCTCCGCATCGTCGCCGAGGGCCTCGAGCTCGGCGCCTATCGATTCACGAAGTACTTCACCGGCGACCGCAAGCCGAAGAGCGCCCTGGCCACGGTGGTCATCGGCGCGGGCGCCAAGCTCAAGCCGAACGCCAAGGCGCAGGTGACCCTCGGTCAGAGCGTGGCCGCGGCGGTGAACCTGTCGCGCGACCTCAGCAACGAGCCGCCCAACGTGCTGCCCCCGGAGGCCCTCGCCGCCGCGGCGCAGGCCCTGGCCAAGGCGCATGGGCTGAAGATCGAGGTCTTCGACTTCAAGGAGATCCGCCGGCGCGGCATGAAGCTCATCGACGCGGTGGGACGCGGCAGCACCCACGAGCCGCGGTTCATCCACATCGCCTACACGCCGAAGGGTGCCAAGCGAAAGCTCGTCTTCGTCGGCAAGGGCATCACGTTCGACAGCGGTGGTCTGAGCATCAAGCCGGCCGCCGGCATGGGCGACATGAAGCACGACATGAGCGGCGCGGCGAACGTCGTCGCGCTCATGGCGGCGGTCGCCGCGGTGAAGCCGAAGGTGGAGGTCCACGCGATCGCCGCCGCGGCAGAGAACATGCCCGACGGCAACGCCTACCGCCCCGGCGACATCTGGGGCTCGCTCGACGGCAAGACGGTGGAGATCGTGAACACCGACGCCGAGGGGCGCCTCGTGCTCGCCGACGCGCTCGCCTACGCGCGCACGCTCACGCCGGACCTCATCGTCGACAACGCGACGCTCACCGGGGCCTGCGTGGTCGCGCTGGGGACGTCGTGCTCGGGGTGGTACTCGAACGACCCCGGGCTCGCGCGCGAGTTCGATCGCGCCGTGAGCGCTTCGGGCGAACAGATGTGGCGCATGCCGCTCCTCGAGGATCTGCGCGAAGGGATCAAGAGCGACGTCGCCGACGTGAAACAGGCGGGCGACCGCTGGGGCGGGTCGATCACCGCGGCGCTCTTCCTGCGCGAGTTCGTCGGAGACTCCAAGTGGGTCCACTGCGACATCGCGGGGCCGGCCGCCATCGAGCGCGCGTACTCGTGGATGCAGGCGAAGGGCGCCACCGGACACGGCGTCCTGACGTTCCTCGCGCTGATCGAGGGCGCCTCGAAGTAACGGCGATGGACCCCGTGGAGCGAAGGCTCGGCCGCGCGATGGCGCGCGCGATCACCGACTTCGACCTCATCGGGGACGGCGACCGCATCCTCGTCGCGGTGAGCGGCGGCAAGGACAGCTACACGATGCTGCACCTCCTGCGCGAGCTCCAGCGCAGGGCGCCCGTCCATTTCGAGCTGAAGGTGGTCAACGTCGATCAGGGCCACCCGGGCTACCCGGGCCACCTCCTCCGCGAGTACATGGCCCGCGAGCACTACGACTTCACGATGATCGAGGAGGACACGTACTCGATCGTCACCGAGAAGATCCCAGCGGGAAAGACGTACTGCTCTCTCTGCTCACGCCTGCGACGAGGCATCCTCTACCGCGTCGCCAAGGAGCTCGGGTGCGGCAAGATCGCGCTGGGTCACCACCGCGACGACGTCCTCCAGACGCTGCTGCTGAACCTCCTCTTCGCCGGGCAGCTCGCGTCGATGCCCCCGCGGCTCGTCGCCGATGGCGGCGCGCACGTCGTCATCCGGCCGCTGGTCTACTGCGCCGAGGAGGACATCCGCGCGTTCTCGGCGGCCATGGGCTTTCCCATCCTTCCGTGCGATCTCTGCGGCTCGCAGCAGCAGCTGCAGCGAAAACAGGTCGGCCGGATGATCGACCAGCTCGAGGCCGACCGCCCCGGGACGAAGGCCGTGATGCTCGCCGCGCTGCAGAACGTGCGCCCCAGTCACCTTCTCGATCGCGGTCTCTGGAGCGCCCTCGGCGTGCAAGGCGCGCCCGACGACGAGGCGACCGCGGGCCGGGAAGGGCCCATCGTCGCCGAGCACCGGCTCGTGCGGGGCGCGGCGGGATAGCCGATGCGCTCCGAGGGGGTCTTCCAGCGGCTGTCCGCCCTCGGAGCGGTGGCGCAGGCGAGCGTCCCCGGGGTGTACGCCTGGGGCGTCACCGTCGTGCCCGCGGCGTGGGCGCGAGGGGCACCGCTGGTGGCCAAAGTCGCGGCGCTCGCGGCCGTGGCGGCGCTGGTCGGCGGAGTGCTGGGCGAGCGCGTGTGGGGAGCGAAGGCGCGCGCATTGTCGCTCTGGGGTTTCGTGCTCTCGTGCGCGCTCGCGTGGTCCGCCTCCCCCGCCGCCCTGGGCCCGCTGCGAATCGACGCGCCCCGGGGCGTGGCCGGCATGATCGGCTGGGCCCTCTACGCGTTCGCGTCGGCGGCCCCCGCGCTTCATGGGTCACGCGAGGAGCAACGGCTGGTCGACGGAGCCGAGCTCGTTCCGCGCAAGAGCCTCGCGCGCGGTGACGCGGCGTTCGTCACCGGCGGAGCCCTCCTGGCCGCCGCCCTGCAGCTCATCGGGTGGCGCGCCGCGAGCGCCGAACGAGAGCTGCTCGTGCGCTTCGTCGCGCTCGCGGTCGGCCTGGCGGTCATCGGGGGCGCAGCCGAGGTCGCGCTCGCCCGTCACGTGCCTCGCGTCCGGCGGTCACGCGCGCGGCGCCTGCGTCGCTCCATGGCGCTGCTCGTCGTTCTCGCGCTCCTCGGCCTCACCGGCGTGATGTTCGCCCTGCGAGGCTGATATATCCTCGGGGCGATGCAGCTGGTCGACGTCCTCGCGATCGTCCTGCTGGTCGCGGCCGGCGTGGCTTTCTTCGTGGGCGAGAGCGCGCTGTCGCGGGCGGAGGATCTGCAGGCGCTCTACTGGCTCGCCGTCGGCGTCGTTTCCCTTCGTGCGGCGGTGCAGGTCGCCCGACCCGGGGCCAAGACGTGACGCCGGCACGGCCGTCGTGGCTCGGCTGCGTCGTGGTCGCGTGCGCCTGCGCCTGCGCCTGCGCCTGCGGGGGTGGCCCAACTTCGGCGCCAGAGCCCACCTATGGCGCGCTCGGCGGTGACGTGGCGCGCGTCGGGGACGAGCCACTGAGCGCGGCCCTGGTGGGTGCGATCGCGCGCCGCCGGAGCATCGCTCCGCCCGTCGCTCTGGGCGA
>JBEKGQ010000188.1:0-10363 GCA_050012715.1 Polyangiaceae bacterium | reverse complement strand
GTGATGTGTCCCGCCCCGGTGCACGTGCCCTGTTGCGCCACGGCGGTCGACGCGTAGTAGAGCTGGTAGTAGTCGCCCGCGGTGACGGTCGTGCCCACCGCGGCGCAGCTCCCGTTGTTCACGGCGAGATTCACCGAGGTCGCACCCGTCGAGCACGCGTTGGGGTAACCCGAGTAGCTGGCCGTCCCCGCGCACACGGCGGAGCTGCCGCTGCACACGCATCCGCACGCGTCGGCGGCGCCGGCCGGGTCGCTGACGACCGCGGTCTCGGCGCCGTAGAGGGTGGGGCAGACGGGTCGCGTGGTCGCGCTGTACGCGACGAGAGCCCAGCCCGACGGAACCGGGCCGGCCGTGCAGGCGAAGCCGGCCGTCACGCAGGCGGGATCCGCGCAGTCGACGAGACCGTTGCAGTCGTCGTCGATGCCGTTCGTGCAGTCCTCGGTGGGCTTGCAGCCGTCACCGGCACCGGCCGCGTCGCCGGCGTTCTTGCCGTCCGCGATCACGGCGTCGGCGGCGCTCCCGTCGGCGGCGCTGCCGTCGGCGGCCCCGTACTGCGTGTCCAGCCCGGACAGCGAGCACCCCGTGATCGCGGCCCCCAGCAGGACGACCGCCGTGCGCGAGACGCCCACCATCGTCGTCATCATACACCCGCCGCCTCGGCTATCCCGGGTCACCGCCCCGGGCGCGGTATCGCTCCATGAGCCGGTGGAGGAACTGCCTCGAGACGCCGACCGCCTCCGCCGCGCGCGTCACGTTGCCACCGTGCGCCTTGAGCTGCGCCTCGATGTAGGACTGCTCGAACCGCTCGATGACCTGCTGGCGGGCCTCGCGCAGCGGCAGGCGCAAGAGCGCATCGGGCCCCCCGCCGCCGGGAGCATCGAGCGTCGCGGGGCCGGCCTCCCGGAACACGATCATCCGCGCCAGCGCGTTCCGCAGCTCCCGCACGTTGCCCGGCCAGTCGTGCGTGCGCAGCATGGCGAGGCTGCCCGCGGGGAGATCGTGGACGGTGAGCGGTGGAGACTGCGCGGCGAGGAACCGCTCCACGAGGAGCTCGATGTCGTCGCGGCGCTCGCGCAGCGGCGGGACGCGCGCCTCCAGGACGGCGAGGCGGTAGTAGAGGTCCTGCCGGAACGCGCCGGTCTTCATGCGGGCGACGAGATCGCGGTGGGTCGCGGCCACGATGCGCGCGTCGAACGGCCGCCAGGCGTTGGCGCCCATGCGACGTGATTGACGCGCTTCGAGGGCGCGGAGGAGCTTGGGCTGGAGGTCGACCGGGAGCTCGCCGAGCTCGTCGAGGAACAGCGTCCCGCCGTGGGCTTCCTCGAAGATCCCGGCGCGATCGCGCTCGGCGCCGGTGAAGGCGCCCTTGACGAACCCGAAGAGCTCCGACTCGATGAGCGTGGGCGCGACCGCGCTGCAGTCGAACACGACGAAGGGGCCGCCCCGTCGCGGGCTCGCGTCGTGAATGGCGCGCGCGAGGAGCTCCTTGCCCGTGCCCGATTCTCCGACGAGGAGCACCGTCTCCTGGGGGGCGGCCGCCACCTCCAGGCGCGCGAAGAGCGCGCGCATCACCAGCGTGCCCCCCAGCGCTTCGCCGAAGCGCGCGGAGGTCGAGAGCGGCATCTCCCGCGGGGCGCCGGTCACCCGCAGCGCGAGCTGCCACCGCCCCACCCGTGCGACGACGCCCGGGCGAAGGAGCACCTCGTGGACCTCCAGCTCGCCGACGAAGGTGCCGTTCTTGCTATCGAGATCGCGGAGAATCACCCCCGCGTCGCCCAGCGCGATCGCGCAGTGCTTTCGCGACACGTGCGGGTCGTCGACCACGACGTCGCACTCCGGGCTGGTGCCGACGACCAGCGGATCCATCCCGAGCGGCGCGATCGTCTCCGCCCCGCCCGGTCCGGTGACCCGCACCTCGAGCGAAGGGATCGAGACGACATTGTTCCGGATACACGTCATCGTGTACGTCGGATCGTGCGCTCGCTCCGCCACCGAAGTTCATGGTAGCGCCCCGATCGACTACGATGCGAGGGGATGCGCGCCGCGGTGCCCGACACCCGCGAACGTCGGCTCGGGCGCTACACCCTGCACGGCGAGATCGCCTCCGGGGGCATGGCCACCGTGTACTTCGGTCGCCTCGCCGGCGAGGGCGGCTTTTCGCGCGTCGTGGCCATCAAGTGCATGCACCCGCACCTCGCCGAGGATCCCGAGTTCCGCGCCATGTTCCTCGACGAGGCCCGGCTGGCCGCGCGCATCCGGCACCCCAACGTCGTGTCGACGATCGACATGGGGTCGAGCGACGACGGGATGTTCCTCGTCATGGAGTACGTCACGGGCGAATCGCTGGCCTCGCTCACGCGCGCCGCGTCGAGGCGCGGCGAGCCGATCCCGACGAGCATCTCGATCCGGATCATCATCGACGCCCTCACCGGGCTCCACGCCGCCCACGCCGTCACCGACGACGCGGGGGCGCCGCTCTCGATCGTCCACCGCGACGTCTCGCCGCAGAACATCCTCGTCGCCACCGACGGGCACGCGCGCGTCCTCGACTTCGGCATCGCCAAGGCCGCGGGGCGAAGCCACACGACGCGCGACGGGCAGCTCAAGGGGAAATTCCGCTACATGGCGCCGGAGCAGGTACGCGACGCGCCGGTCAGCGCGCAGACCGACGTCTACGCGGCCTCCGTCGTGCTCTGGGAGCTGCTCACCGGTCAGCCGCTCTTCCGGGGGAGCAACGACGCCGCGGTCATCGCGCGGGTGCTCGAGGGCGTCATCGCGCCGCCGAGCAAGCTCGCCCCGGCGCTGCCCGCCGAGCTCGACGCGATCGTGCTCCGCGGCCTCGCGCGCGAGCCCCGCGATCGGTTCGCGTCGGCCGAGGCGATGGCGGAGGCGCTCGAGGCGGTCAGCCATCCGACGACGGCGCGACAGGTCGGCGTCTGGGTCGATCACATCGCGGGGGACGTGCTCCGGCAGCGCAACGAGCAGATCGCGCGATTCGATGGGGCCCCATCGGCGCCGCTGCTCCCCGTACCGAGGCCGGCGTCGCCGGGACCCACGACGGAGACGAGCACGCAGGAGGTGCCCGTGCCGGAGGCGAAGACGCAGGTGCTGCCGGAGAAGGCGCCGCTGCCGCAGGGCGACCTCGCGCCGAAGGGCGGCCGCCCCGTGCCCGTGCTCCCGGTGGTCCTCGGCACGGCGGTGGTGGGGATCCTGGCGGGGCTCGTCTTCGTCGCCGCCCGCGGCTCGCCGGCCGCGCCACCCGCGTCGCCGTCGACCGCGGTCACGCCTTCGGCCTCGTCGTCCGCGCCCGATACGCCCACCGCGCCGGCGGTGGATTCCACGGAGGCTCCCCCCGAGGAGCCGCCCGCGGCCGCCCCCGCCGCGTCCTCCGGCGCGCCCGCCCGCCTGCGCGTCGTGCCCGCGCACCCGAAGGCCAGCGCAAAACCCAGCTGCAACCCTCCCTATTACGAGGATCCTTCCGGCATCCGCCGCGTCAAGCCGCAGTGCCTGTGAGTCGGCTCAGCGGAGCGTCCAGCCCACCATCGCGCCTCCGAGCGTGGGGACGACGAACAGCGCGCCGGCCGCCGGCCGGGCCGCGGCGCTCTGCCATGGCTTCCACAGCGCGAGCGCGACCGCGAGCGAGGCGACGCCCACTCCGGCGCTGACCCACGCGACGTCGTACAGCGTGGCGATCGAGTCGACCCGGTCCGGCGCGCAACCCGGGGCGCACGTGGACCGCAGATGGCCTGCGTCGAGGTGCCCGGCGAGCGAGAGCCCGCCGCCGAGCGCGAGGCCCGCCGCCCCCATGGCGCCGAGGACGTACGCGGACACCGGAACGAGTCCGCGCGTCGCCGGGGCGACGACCGCGACGGGAGCGGGCGCGAGGACGGCCTCGATCTCGCGCGCCGGCTCGCCGCCGTGCAGCGCGACGTGAACGTCGGCGGTCACGCCGTCGGGGCTCTCGAAGCGGAACGTGTGATCGCCCGAGTCGACCGGCACCGGCGCATCGACCAGGTGCTCGAGCAGGAGCGCGCCGTCCACGAAGACGCGCGCCTCGGTCGGCTGGCCCTGCGCGTCGCGCGCCCGCAGGCGCACGGTGGGCATGAGCGCCTCGACCTCGGCCTGCCACTTCGTGCAGTCGGCGGCGAGGGCCTTCGGGCAGGCCTGCCCGCAGATGAGGAGCTGCGCCCGCGAGGCCGACAGCTTGTCCTGACGCCGGAGCTCCTGGCTCTGCTCGTACGCCGCGGCGCAGCGGACCTTGTCGGCCGCCCGCGCCGTCGTCGTCGTCGAGGACGCCGCGAGGACGAGTGCGGCAGCGGCGAATCCACGACGCGCCCGGTGCATGATGACTGGCCACGATAGTACCTGGTGGAAACCCTGGGTTGACACTGTCGCGCCCCCGTGGACGCACGGCAGCCCGCACCCGCGAGTCTCCGCGCGAAAACGAGCCCGCCGAGCCCGCGCGAGGGCCCGGCGTACCGGTTGCACTGGACCGGGGCATGAACCTCGCGCCGAAGCATTCGCTGGTCACGCTGCCCCTCCTCTTCGCCCTCGCCGTCGGTCCGGTCGCCTGCTCCGCGGCGCCGTCCTCGCCCTCGGACCCGGGAGGAGCGGTCGCCACGTCGGAGGAGCTGACCCGCAGCGACGCCGTGGCGCGCGCCGAGCAGTGGGTCAGCGCCGAGCTCGCGTACTGCCAGAGCGCGAACCACCAGCGCGACTACGATCCCTCGTGCTCGCCGGTGTGCAACCGCACCGACGACGCGGCCTGGGACGCGTACCGGTCCGATTGCTCGGGGCTCGTGTCGTGGGCCTGGGAGCTTCCGCCGCCCGGGCGGGTGACGACCGGCTTCGCGCCGTTCGTGAACGACATCACCTCCGTCATCGCCGCGACCGATCTGCAGCCCGGCGACGCGGTGAACAACAGCGACCACGTGATGCTCTTCGAGGACTGGGTCCAGCCGGGCCAGGTCGCCACGTTCATCGAGGAGCCGGGTTGCTCGGCGGCCACCCCGTACGCGCACGAGTTCACGTCGAACGTCACCGTCAGCGGGACGTCGATCTACGTGCCCTACAACGGCATGACGTTCACCGCGATCCGCTACACCGGGATCTCGAACGACGCTCCGGCGCCGGTCGCCGTCACCTACCCGTACGCGGGGATGGCGGCCGACCCGACCGGGGGCGGCTACTGGATCGCGGGCAGCAGCGGGGGCGTCTTCACCTACGGCGACGCCTCGTTCCACGGCTCGATGGGCGGGACCTCTCTCAACTCGCCGGTCGTCGGAATGGCCGCGACGCCGGACGGCCTCGGCTACTGGCTGGTCGCGGCCGACGGCGGCGTCTTCAGCCTCGGCAACGCGCCGTTCTACGGCTCGGCCGGCGCCACGCACCTGAACCAGCCCGTCGTCGGCATGGCCGCGGTGCCGGATGCGAGCGGCTACTGGCTCGTCGCGGCCGACGGCGGCGTCTTCAGCTACGGTGGCGCCGCGTACCACGGCTCCATGGGCGGGCAGAAGCTCGACGCGCCGGTGGTAGGGATGGCCGCGACGGCCGACGGCGGCGGCTACTGGCTCGTGGCGGCTGACGGCGGGATCTTCTCGTTCGGGGACGCGGCCTTCCACGGGTCGATGGGCGGCAAGACGCTCAACGCGCCCATCGTGGGCATGGCCGCCACGCCCGACGGCGCCGGCTACTGGCTCGTCGCGGGCGACGGCGGCATCTTCGCCTTCGGGAGCGCGCCGTTCGCGGGCTCGCGGGGGTGATGCGTGCCGCTCCCCGCGTCCGGGGATTGACTCGTCCGGCCTGCTCAGTTGCTCCGGCCTGACCCGGACCTCGGGGCAATCCGATGCGACGGGCGGCACGCTCTTCGTCGTGGGCGTGCTCGCCGCGCAGCCGGTCGCCGCAGGAGATCCCCGAGTGCCAGGGTGTGGCGGGGGACGGGGGGCAGTGAGCGACGGGCGGGACTGCGATCGAGGCGAGCGGGCGGGCTCTCGTGGCCCTCCGCGTCGGGATGCGCGGCGTCGACCATGCGACGCGCGGCGCGGACGCAGGGCTCGAGGGGGTCGATGGCTCGAAGCGCCGGGTCGGGGCGTGGCTTGGCGAGAGGGACGCGGCCATCGGTCGGGTCGGGACGAGGCTTGGGGGCCATCCATGCGTCCTTCGGTTGGGTCGGGACGAGGCTTGGGGGGTATCCATGCGTCCTTGCGATGGGTCGGGACGAGGCTTGGGGGGTATCCATGCGTCCTTGCGATGGGTCGGGACGAGGCTTGGGTCCAATCCGTAGGTCGCTGGGTCGGGTCGGAACGAGGCTTGGATCCAATCCATGGGTCGCTGGGTCGGGTCGGGACGTCGATGGGCGCCAAGCACGCGTTCATCCATCGGATCCGGAACGTCGATGGGCGCCATCCATGCCCCGATCCGAAAAATCGTCATGGCGACCCGAAAGTATTTGTCCACTTTTTCGCCCCTCGACCGGACTGTGCCAGCAGAGGGAGGCAAAAGGACCCCGGCTTCTCCCCGGTCCTCGAGCCCCCTGACGTTGGGAAAGGAGGTGATAGGTATGGCAAGCAACAACAACAAGAACGGCAGGGCCACCCGGATGACGCAGGTCATCGCGGGAGCCAGGAAGAACTTTCCGAACGGATCCCAGGTGATCACGCTCGATGGGACTTCCACGACGATCGACGCGGTGGTGAACGAGCTTCAGACGTTCATCGCGAACCGCGCCGCCATCGTCGCTGCTCAGACGGTGGCCCGGAACAAGGTGGCCGCCGAAGATGCCGGCATGGCCACGGTGGACGCGCTTCTGGCGGCGTTCATCGTGCTCATCCGGCAGACCTTCGGTGCGTCCTCCGCGGTCCTGGCCGACTTCGCGATCCCGGTCCGCAAGACCCCGGTCGCGCAGACCGCCGAGCAGAAGGCAGTGGCCGCCGCCAAGCGCAAGGCGACGCGCGAGGCGAGGGGAACGACCGGTCCCAAGGCGAAGAAGGCGATCAAGGGCAACATCACCGCGACTCTCGTGGTGACGCCCGCGAACGCCAGCGACGCTGCGGGAACGGGTACGGCCCCCGCGCCCGCGGCGACGCCCGCCGCGCCTGGCGGGACTCCGGCGACGCCCGCGAGGGCCTAGCCGAAGCAGGGCAGACAATCAGGGATCCGTGCGCGTGCGCCGTGAGAGCGGCGTGACGCCCGCGGGTCCTGCGCAGCCGGTCCTCCCTCCGCCGCAGCCGGCGGTGGAGGGGGGACGCGGGGGCGTTCTTCGGGAATCGGTACATCGTTTGCGCGGGCGCGGGCGCGGGCGCGGGCGCGGGCGCGGGCGCGGGCGCGGGCGCGGGCGCGGGCGCGGACGCGGGCGCCAATCCGCTCACTCCGCGCAGTAGTGCGTCACCGACATCGGGTCGCCCTCGAGCACGGAGATGCCGCCGCACGCGACGGACGCGTGGACGGTCGTGCCACCGACCGCCTGCTCGAACGCGGCCAGGTCGCTGCTGTCCAGGATGTCGATATCGATGATCTGCGGATAGCCTGAGCCGCCCGGGGAGCGGCCGCAGTCCTCTATGGAGTAGGAGCCCATCGCGGGGGTGCACGGCGCGCCCTCCAAGCCGTCGGGAACGGGGACGTCGTAGGTCTCGACCGCGCCCGACGGCCCCTCGATCGTGAGCGTGCAGTCGAACGAGTCGACCGCGACTGGCAGGGGAATGGTCTGGAAGAACCACTGATGGCTGCAGTCCTGCATCGAGCACGAGGTCGGAAGGATGCAAATGACCGCCGCGCCCAACAGCCGCCCGAGGAGCTTGGCGACCACGGAGGGCGGCTCAGTCCTGCTCGCCGGGGCACGTGACGATGTTCTGCTCCTCATCGCTGATGACCTCGATGCTTCCGCACGTGACTGACGCCGTGAACGGGTCCGGCCCGACCTGCTGCTCGAAGGCGGCGATCTGCGCGGTTGCGACCTGGGCGGCGATCGTTTGCGGCGTGCCGTCCGTCGGCGCGTTGCGCGTGCACGTCAACGTGCCTCCGCTCGATGAGCACGAGGTCGTCTGGCCCGGGGCTGGGGCAGGCACGTCGTATTGCTGCAGGTTGGAGAGACTCAGCGTGCAGTCTAGAGAGTTGGCCGCGGCGGGAAGCTGGAAAGACGCAGCGTAGGAAGGCTCGCATGGGCCCGAGGAGGGCGTGCTGCACGCAGTCTGAACGATGAGCGTCCCGGCGGCCACGGCAAGGGCGGCTACGGGGGCACGGGTGCTGCGGAATCCCATCGTCTTCGTCGCGCCCCCGATGGGGCATCGTACGCCCGCGCCCTCGCTCGCGCTCTCGGCGCCACGGTCGCGCGTGCTTCAGGAGGTCGATGTCCTTCGTCGCCCGCGGGCGACCGCGTAGCCGCCCACGACCAGGTACTCAACCGCGTCGCGGGCGAGTTCCTCCAACAGATCTCTGAAGTCGGGCGGAAGGTCCACGGGCCCCTTCCATCATAGCCATCTCGTCGATGAGCTGCGTCACGCCGCGCAGCCGCTCCTGCGGCGTCGCCGCGAGCCAGAACTCGAGGTCCCTCTCCTCGGCCTCGGCGAAGGAGCGCACGACGCCGCCTGACCACGTGGCCCGGCGATGCGCCGCACGGTCGGCGGGGGAGCCCATGGCCATCAGGATAGCATCCGGCCGCCGCAGCAGGCGCCGGTGCCGAATGCCGACCCCGACGCCGACCCCGACGCCGACCCCGACGCCGATGCCGATGCCGATGCCGATGCCGATGCCGATGCCGACCCCGACCCGGTTGGGGCGCTCAGCGGCGCGCGCCGAGCCGGTGCAGCATCGCCGCGACGCGATCCAGCAGCGCCTCGCCCTCGGCCACCTCGGCCTCGGCGACGTAGCCCCAGGCCACGGCGACCCGCAGCGCCGCGCGCGTTTCGTGGTTCGAGCCCGCGGCCGTCGAGAACCGCGAGAGGCGGTTTCCGCCCTCGGAGCGGTTGCCCTCGGCGAGGTTGAGGGCGACGGACGAGAGCGACGCACGCATCTGATCGCCGAGCTCGCGATCGCAGCGCCGTATCTTGCCAACGACGTCCCTCAGCCGGGCAATGGCGAGCAGAGTGACATCGAGTGCTTCGAGGGTGCGGGGGGGTTGCTTGTTTTGGTCGGGCATGCCCCCCATCGCGCAGCCGGCGTGACACCGCCGAGTGAGAACACCTCACCCCTCAGTGGCGGTGGCGCGACGGATGCGCGCCCAGGCGTGCCCGACCAAAACAAGCAACCCCCCCGCTCCTGAACCCAATCGGCGTCAGCGTCGGCGTCGGCATCGGCATCGGAATCGGAATCGGAATCGGAATCGGCATCGGCGTCGGCGTCGGCATCGGCGTCGGCATCGGCATCGGCGTCGGCATCGGCGTCGGAATCGGCATCGGAATCGGCATCGGAATCGGAATCGGAATCGGCATCGGCATCGGCATCCGAGGCGCGCGTGGGGTCCCTCGGCCGCTTCGCGGCCTTGGGATGACAGCAACTCCCCCGGCTCTCTAGTCGCCGCCCTCCCTCTCGTGCTTCCCTCTCCCGGTCATGCGCCCGCCGTACCTCCTCCCCTGCGCGCTCGGCCTCTCCCTCGCGGTGCTCTCCCCGCTCTCCCCGCTCGCCTGCGGCGCCTCCTCCGCCGGCAACGCGCCCCCCACCGACGCGGGCACCGCCACCGACGCCACTTCCTCCGGCAGCGACACCGGCACCGCCGCCACCGACTCCGCCGCCACCGACTCCCCCACCGACGCCCCCTCCGACGCCGTCGACAACGGCGCGCCCTCCACCAACTACCCCGCGCCGCACCCCGCTCTCCCCCAGCTCGTCAACAACGCGAACGGCCCCGTCCTCACCTCGCCCCGGGTCTACCTCGTCTTCTACGCGGGCTACCCGTACGTCGCGCAGATGCAGGACTTCGCCCAGAAGATGACCACCTCCTCCTTCTGGGCCACCACCACGCAGCAGTACGGCGTCGGCGCCCTCGCCTACGCCGGCACCATCACGCTCCCCTCGACCGAGACCGCCCCGACGAGCATCGCCAGCACCGACATCCAGACCTGGGTCGCCAGCCAGATCGCGCAGGGCACCTTCGGCACCGCCGACCCGCAGGCCATCTACACGATCTTCTACCCGCAGGGCACGACGATCACGCAGCCGAACCCGGTGAGCGCCCTTCTCCCGGGACCCGTCAGCTGCCAGGACTTCGGCGGCTATCACGACAACACGACGCCGCCCGACGGCGGCATCGCCGGCAACTACGCCTACGCCGTCATCCCCACGTGCACCACGTCGGTCGACGATCTCACGTCCGTCATCAGCCACGAGTGGGTCGAGTCGTCGACCGATCCGTTCCTCACCGCGGGCGGCA